>JAITAZ010000324.1 GCA_031283825.1 Planctomycetaceae bacterium
ACTCCAACGACTCCGACGACTCCAGCAACTCCGACCGATTCTAAAGTATCATCGCCGAATTCGCCTAACAGTAATGTTCAAAATACTCCGACTGTTTTAATTCAGCCAACTCAAATAATCGCGTCTCCTCCTCCGCCGATGTGGGTTTACGATTACGCAACAGGAACAATCGGAATTTACTATTTTTCGCCGATCAATCAGTCAAACTCCGCCGCCGCTGCAATGTCGGAAAATTCAACCGGAGAGTCGAAAGCTCCAAACAATAATTTCGCCAATCCGAATAATTCTGCCGCGCCGGCTGTTAATCCGCGTTTGCTCGCGCCGATTGCGCCGTTTACAATCACGCCAACCGTTCCGCTGATTCCTACGCCCGTTTACATTCGTCCATATCAACCCATTCAAATTTACCCAACGCCAATTTATCCGCCACAACCAATAATAATTTTTAGGTAATTATCCGTCTCTACAGATTGCCATTTCATGGCGTAAGATTGTTAAACACGGATAATGGGGAATTTTAATCGCGGATAATAACAGATAGAACGGATAATCGCGGAAAATGCAAATGGTAATTTTAATATTCATAAATTTATTTATTTAGGTTTATTTATTTAGGATTATAATTTTTCACTTCCATCTTTATCACATTTAAATTATTGACTTTTACCACACAAAGGCATCATTTCCATTTTCCGCGATTATCCGTATTCACCAAAAAAATCCGTATTATCCGCGTTTAAAAATTCCCCTATTATCCGTGTTTAAAACCGTGAACGGTTACGATATTTTTTTTGGGGGGACGCTGGGGACATTGGGGACTTGGGGGACGTTGGGGACGTTCTTGTTTGAAATCTGGGATTGATGACTCGGAGGGGACAAAAGTTAAAGAAAAAAATTTTTCTTTTTTAAAAGCTGATGTCTTTTGTTGAGTCGTTAATCATGGTTTTTAAATTAGTGCGTCCTCTTTGTCTTCTTAAAAACTTGTAACAGATAAATAATCTCTGAAAATCTGGGTAGTTGACAGAATTATAACTATTTATAAACTTGCTCGCTTTAAAGTACGATTCGTATAAGAGAATTTCTAAAAATCTATTTTTGTAATCTTTCGTTATAAATTTATTGTAACGATAATTTATAATGTCATTTCAGCGGAGTTGTCATAAATATTCCAATGAAATTTTACAAAATATAAGTGTTTTTAGAAGTACCTTTTACAAAATTTTTACCTTTCAAAAGCAACCAATCTTTATTCGCGTAAAATTCACGTAGAATTTAAGAACAGAACCAAATAAAAATAATGAATATCACACGACAACAAATTTACGCTCTGCTGATTTTGATTTCCGCCTCAATAATGTTTGGACGAATTATAGCAGTAGATCGAGTCGATTATAAAGAACTACAAAGTTATAAATGGAAACTAAACAACAAGATTTATAAAGAAAAAAATGAACGCCTCAAAGGACGACTTGAACGCGGCGAAATCATTCGCGAAAGCTATGAACGCGAAATGCTAAAGACTAACACCGAACTCGTCAAAGACGCCCAATACGCAACGCCAATTTTAAGCGGAAACGACCGCAGCAGATGGGCAACTATTCGCGCACTAGTCGAACCCGATATGAGAGTTACTCGTAAAATCAAAGATAAAAACGGGAACGAAATCGAACAAATCGTTTGGTACGCTATCGACAAAGTCCAAAGCGAAAAAGGATTCGATACCATCGATATGGTCAAACACTCACTGCCAGACGATCCCAATACCGGATATCTTTACTCGTCAAAACCGCCGCTATTGCCGACGTTAATGGCAATTCCTTACGCCGCAATTTATCACGGCAGCAAACTAATACAAAAACTAAACGGCGCAACAGAAAATTCAGCCGAAAGTAATATTTTTATTCCCGTTCCCGAATCTCTCAAAGTTTACGACGAACCTTTTACATACGGCGGCAAAATTGTCAAACCAATTACGCTATCAGACAACGAAGATCGCTATTTTGTAGTGCGGATTATACTTGTGTTGGTCAATTTGATACCAATAGTTTTTTGTTGGGTGTTGTTATCACGTCTAATTGATCGGTTTGGGACAAGCGATTGGTCGCGGGTATTTTGCGTCGCGTTTATTTGTTTCGGGACGTTTTTATCAACGTTTATTATTACGTTGAATAATCATATTCCGGCGATGATTTGCGTTACAATTGCAGGTTATTCGGCAGTACGAATATTTTTCGACGGCGAAAGACAATTACGATATTTTTTAGCGTCAGGATTTTTCGGAACACTCGCGTTTGCGTGCGATTTACCGGCAATTTCTTTTGGATTCGCATTAGGACTTTTATTGTTGATTTGTTGTCCGCGTCAGACGTTGTTAGGATTTGTGCCAATGGCGATAATTGTGTTTGCCGGATTTTTCGTTACGAATTATATTGCTCACAAAGATATTCGTCCGGCTTATAGCAACAAAGAATGGTATTTTTTTGAATATCAACGGAATCTGAATAAGAATACGCCGATGATAAAAAGTTACTGGCACAACCCGCAAGGCGTAGATAAAGGCGAAGAATCAAGAGCGGTATATTTTTTGCAAGCAACTATTGGACATCACGGATTATTCTCATTAACGCCAATTTGGACTTTGAGTTTTGCCGGACTTTTTATATGGTTATTCAGACGAGACGACGTAAAGTTACGAATAATGTCTGGATTAATTTTATTGATTAGCGCGATAGTGATCGCGTTTTATTTATTGATGATGGGTCAGAATCAGCGAAGTTATGGAGGAGTAAGTTCGGCGTTAAGATGGTTATTTTGGCTTATCCCGTTGTGGAGTATCTCGTTAGTTGCGGCGGTTGACAAATTGGCGAAATACAAATTCGGTCGAGGAATTTGTCTGATTTTTTTAATTGTTTCGATTTTTTCCGTTTCGTATCCAACATGGAATTCATGGTGTCATCCATGGATTTATCAGTTAATGTTGTACTTAAAAATTCCCGTTTTAGGATAAAGGGAATCTCTAAAATTAATTTTAAACCACAGAGAACACAGAGAACACAGAGAAAATTTTAATTGGAATCAAAACATCATTTAAATTTATTAAAGTAAAAATTATGGATTTAAATCAAAATTTAATTTTTAAAAAATATTCTCTCTGTGAACTCTGTGTTCTCTGTGGTTAATAAAAAAATGAATTATTAGAGATTCCCTATCTTTATTGTCTAACTTAATCAGATTTCTTGTTGTTTTGCATGATACGGGGCGTATTGTAATTTTGGGAATATCGAGTAAAATTCCGCCCCCATGAAATTAAGGGAATG
>JAITAZ010000330.1 GCA_031283825.1 Planctomycetaceae bacterium
AACTTTTTATTAGGAACGCGGGCGTCCCGCCTGCATGACAAACGCCTAAATATGCGGTCGAGACGACCGCGATCCTAATAAAAATAAATTTTACATGAGGTTTTTAGATGTTCCCTTTAATTATTGTCGAATCCATTTTATTGTTGCCTTCGGCAACGCGACCTTTCGGCGAAAGGTCGCCTACCTGAGTCGGCGGTCGCCTACCTGATCTGGGGTAGCAAGTGCGTAACATGAGTAAATAACTATCCGATTTGTTTGTCGTAAACGCGGTAGGTTTTGGTTTTGATTGCGCCGCCTTTTTCTAGGCTTCCTCTTGAGAATGTATTCGACTCCAACACCCATGAAAATTCTACGTCGGTGATGTTGTTTTCTAGAATTTTCGGCACCATTGCATTCAATAATAATAATCCGAGTCCCATCATTTGATGTTCCGGCAAAACGTTTGTGCTTATCACTCTAATTGATTTTATATTTTCTTTTCTCCAAAGCAATCTAAAAATACCAAACGGAAATAATCGTCCGTTAATCGCCTTAATTCTCGGATTATAATCCGGCAACGCAAACGACGCTCCAACCATTTCACCATTAAACTCAACCGCCGTCGTCAACTCTGGAATCATCAGACGTCTCAGAAAAAAAGCCATCTCCTTGATCTCTTCCTCTGCCATTGGAACAAATCCCCACGTGTTCGCCAACGACCCATTATAAATATGCAAAAATTGCTCGACGTCTCTTTGGAAATTTTTTGTGTCAACAGTCCGAAGTTTCGCGCCGGTTCGTTCTTTTATCATGTCGCAAATAGGCTGCAATTTCGCCGTAACCTCCGGCAACATCGAAATCGGTCCCCAATAAGCGTATAAATCCTGCGATTTTGCAAATCCATTTCGCTCTACAAGATTTTCATAATATTTCGGATTGTATGTCATCATGAAAGCGGGCTTCTTGTCGAATCCTTCAATAAGCAAACCAAGCGTATGATTCAACGACGGATTCACGGGTCCTCTGATAATCTTGCAACCGTTATTTTTTAGCCATTCTTCCGCCGTGTCGAATAATAACTTCGCAACCTCGACACTGTCAACGCACTCAAAAAAACCGAAAAAACCAACGCCGTCGTTATACCGCTCAAGATGACCGCGATTAAGAATCGCACAAATCCGACCAACCGTCCGCTTGCCGTCAATCGCAATAAACGCTTGACACAAATTACGAATATAAAACGGATCTCGATGACCAAAAAACGAAAATCCAACAAGTCCGGCTTGGTCTATCCGAAGCTGCGGAACCCAACAAGAATCGCCCTTGTAAACCTGCAAAGGAAAATCAAGAAAACGCTTTTGATAAAACCAGTTTTGCGCCGCTACTACTCTAATTGACACAATCGAAATAACAAGTTTATAAATTCATAATTCAAAATTTCAAATTTAGAATTTAAAGGTGATTGATAATTGATGATTTGTAATTGATGATTGATAATTGTAATTGCTCGGTTGAAATTTTAAAATGACAAAAACAATTGATTGGTTTGAAATCGAATTATTGACAACTCAAAAAACATCGATCTTGAGTCTTTTCTGACAGACTATAAATCAATTTGACTCTTTCGTTCATTAAAAAAATCCCAACAAATAATTACCAATAATTTAATTCCGAATTCCGAATTCCGAATTCAAAAAAAGGCGGTGCAAGGCTGGCAATCCGGTTATTGATTCAGTCCTTGCATCCGCCTATATTTTTTTTGCGAATAACAATTGCTATTCACGTTTAATTTTCGTCAGTCTTTATTTGCTATTTTGATTTTGATTATGAATCAACCTCTAATAGTATAATGACGAAATTTTCATTGTGAGTATTATCCGATATTACTCGAATTTAGGATTCTGACTTGCATAATATATATTATTTTTCCGATGTTGGCGGAATAACTTTTTGGCATGGGTCAGCGGATGCGACTTTTTCGCATGGCGGCGCGGCGACTTTCTCGCACGGCGCGGCTGCGACTTTTTCGCATGGCGGCGCGGCGACTTTCTCACACGGCGCGGCTGCTACTTTTTCGCACGGAGGCGCGGCAACTTTCTCGCATGGTTTAGCGGCGACTTTCTCACACGGAGCAGCCGCAACTTTCTCACACGGTTTCGCTGCGACTTTCTCGCATGGTTTCGCTGCGACCTTTTCGCATGGAGCTTTTGCCTTCACGCATGGCGGGACAATTTTCTCGCATGGTTTCGCGGCGACTTTCTCGCATGGTTTCGCTGCAACCTTTTCGCATGGTTTAGCGGCGACTTTCTCGCAAGCTTTAACCTCTTCGCAAGGTTGAACCTCGTCGCAAGGCGTGCAAGACTTGACGCTTCCAAAAAGCCGGTCAAGCAGACTTACATGTTTGTAGCGAGTCGTCTTACACGCTTCGCAAGGTTTAACTTCTTCGCATGGTTCAACGGCATAAGTAAACGACGCAACACTGAAAACCAATGAAGCCACTAACGCCGACAACACAAATTTACGGGACATTCTTTACTCTCCTTTAAGTTTTTGGTTTCGCGATTACGCACGATGCGAAATCGCTGTAGTAGATTGACTAGGCGGCACAATGCACAATATGTCAAGCTCCGACTAACATAAACTTTATCTTACAGTTTAACACCGCTAATCGAAACGTCAAACAAATTGAGCTGAAAAAAGCACAAAAACACACTTGCAAAAGCGCAATATCAGTCAAAGTGCATAATCTTTGACATTGTAATCTTACAGGTATATCGATTGTTCGGCTTGTAACCATTACCATTTATGAACGTACTATGCACAATTTACCCCGCCTACGCAATTTGCCACAATATATTTTTCGTATTTTTTACAACAAAACATTACTTTATCTTCTCATAAAAAACTTTTTGAAAAAATTTTTAGCAAACGTATTAAAATTAACGCAATTGCCGAATATATTATTTGTAACCGTATTGGTAACCGTTTGGTAACCGTAAAGATCAAAAATATCGTAATTCAGATTCAGCTTAATTTAGAGATTCCTGAAAAATTTTCGACTTTAGGCTTTTTTAAAAAATTGATCTTGCTTTAAACGCAAATTTTTAGGAAACTACGCAAATTCACAACCTACAGACATAATTTTTTGAAACAATTTGTAATTATCAGTCAAGATTTTTTTAAGAGAAAGTAGGGACACAAGGGATGTCGTTGTTTGAAATCAAAAATTAAAGACTCAAAAGCATTCGCTCTTGAGTCTTTTCAATCAGAGTTAAACTAAAACGTCCCTAAAGTCCCTTAAAAAAAAATACTACGCGTAATATATATTGACGCCAAAAAATCAGACGTTAATCTATTTCAGTTTTGGTCAAGTAAAAATGGAAATTAAATCAGCGGTTCAAATCAAAAAAATAATTCCGAATTTAACGATATTGCGGATAATTCTGATTGGGTTATTTTTTGTTACGATAATTGGCTGTTCGTCTGGTCGTGTATTAAATTCTAGCGGTCTTGGCGATTTGAAAATTTTGTCTGAAAATCTTGTTAGTAATCCGATATCTATTCCGTCGTGTGATCATGAGTTTCTTTGGGAGGCGTTGGCAGACGCTTTTGGTTCGCACTTTGAGACGGAGCGAGAAATACCGATTCGGCTTTATGATAATGTTCTCACGGAGGGACGACTTGACGGCAAACCCAAAATTGGCGCGAGTATATTTGAGCCTTGGCATTCTGATTCAGTCGGTTGCGTAGAGCGTTTTGATTGTACGTTGCAAACGATCCGCCGACGCGCAATTTTAAGAGTAATTCCGCAAGTCGGAGGTTATCAAATTGAGGTATTTGTTTACAAAGAATTAGAAGACAACCCGAGACCGCTACGATCTCCCGTTTCTACCGCAAATATAAGATTCAAAGACGACGTCGATATTTTCACCGGAAAAATTGACATCGAAAAAGACGTCGCCGGATGGATAATGATTGGTCGAGATACTGCAATGGAACAACGGCTACTAAAAGAAATTTTATACCGATTAGAACATCCAACCGAAATAATCAGAAAATCAAAATCGCCAATTAAAGGATGACTTTTTTGTAACCATTCACGGTTTTTTTAATTAGTAATTAAATTATATTTGTAATTTTTTACGAGAAAAAAATATTTTCCTACGCCCTGAATTGGCAGCGGAAAAAATATTATCACGAATATTCGTTACAAATATTCATCAATATTAACAATATTCACCCCAAAATTCCGTTGCCCTTACAGGGCGACGTTGCTGGGAAAACTCTAACCCACCGCGTTGCGGTGGGTTAGAACTCCGTTGCCCCTTCGGGGCGTAGGAAATTTTTCTCTTGTGAGTGAACGGTTACAAAAATTTTTTTCTTCGTTTAAACGATAAACAATCTTGATTCTAGTTGATTGACGTCTGAGTAATTTGGAATTATCCAATCAGCGCCGGCTGTGATAAGTTGTCTTCTTTTCCAAGAATCGATGATAGGCTTACCGTTTTCGTCGGAGGCGACACCGATATTAAATCCTCCGACTTCTTGAACGGCTTTAATTTCTGTAGCGCCGTCTCCTATACCTAGTAATTCGCAGTTGTCGATTTTATTTTCGTTTAGAATTTTTTCGACCATAGTTTTTTTTGAGAAAGCGGTCGGGTCTGGTTGACTTCCGTAAACACCTCCGTCGAAGAAGTTATCGATTCTGAGTAGTTTAACGTCTTCTTTGATATAATTTTCTTCTGTTCCGCTTGCCATGTAGATTTTTATATTTCGCGAGCGTAACATAGCGAGCATACGTACAATTCCGACGACGATAAAGTCGTTTGGATTTGCGATTCCTTTTCGTAGCGATTCTCGTCGCGGTTCGCAAAGGGCGGAAAGACGCTGCGAGTAGATAGCGTTATATTCTTCTGCCGCGAGTGGTTTTCCGTCTAATTCTATTACGGTTTCAACGAGCGAATAAGATTGATAAACTGGCGGTTTTCCAATATTTGTTTCGATATATTTTTTGATTAAGTTCGAGATTGATTTCTCATCCATATTTTTACCTTTTGGCGTATCTTTCAAAACATGAGTATGAAATGATACGAGTACGTCGTGCCATCCGGCGCGAAGTAAACCAACAGTACCGTCGAAATCAAACATCGCAACTTTAGGATGCTTCTGAGGAAACTTACGTTGAACTATTTCTATTGAAAACACGTTATTTTTACCTTTATAAGGAAATTTTGTAACCGTTCACGGATTTTAAATTCGGAATTGGGTTTTGGGTAATATACAGGGAAATATTTTAACGGAATATTTTTATTTTACTCTAACAAAGCGTCGTTTGTTGGAATCCATTTGGCTAATGTTTTGTACAATTTTTCTGGGTCTATTGGTTTTGTTAAATGATCATTCATTCCCGCTTCGATGCTCAATTCGCGGTCGCCGGACATCGCGTGAGCCGTCAACGCAATAATCGGTAACTTACTAAATCTATCTTCTTGTCTAATCAATTTTACTGCTGCAATTCCGTCCATCTCCGGCATTTGAATATCCATAAACACGATTTCATAATTTGTACGCTCAACCATCTCAACCGCTTCCTTGCCATTCTCCGCGATGTCAACCCTGCATCCTTTTGATCTTAGTAACTCGCTTAACACCATTTGATTAACGCGATTGTCCTCCGCAATCAATACTCTTGCGCCCGGTCGCATCGCCGCCGCCTCAAACGTTTGAGCGTCAATCTGCAACTGCTGTTTCTTCAATTGAGACGGTTGCATCTGCGGATGCAATTGTATCTGCGGACTAGCCAAATTCGCCGCTTGCGCTTCCGGTAAAATCGTTGACGACGTCATCTCCGCCGGATCTGGTATATCAAATTGCGCCGTGAAAAAAAACGTACTGCCGCAGTTCGGCTTGCTTTCGCACCATATCTCGCCGTTCATCATCCGAACAATGTTTTTGCAAATCACTAATCCTAATCCCGTCCCTCCAAACTTTCGCGTCGTTGAAGCGTCCGCTTGCGTGAACGAATTAAACAACGTTCCAATCTGCGATTCCTTTAGACCAATTCCCGTGTCTCTCACAGAAAATAAAAACGTAATCGTTCCTTCGTTCCGACTCTTTTGCCACACATTCAAAACCACTTCGCCAGATTTCGTAAACTTAATCGCATTCGTCAATAAATTTACTAAAACTTGTTGCAACCGCACCGCGTCGCCCTTTAGCCGATCCTGCAAAGTCAACTCGTGTCTCAACTCCAAGTTTAACGACTTCCGCTTCGCCAACACTCCAACAATCGGCTCAAGACCGTCAACAACTCCCTTCAACGAAAACAAACGACGCTCCATCGTCATCTTGCCCGCTTCGATTTTCGAGAAATCAAGAATATCATTGATTATTCGTAACAATAATGTTGCCGATTGCTCCGCGTTTTCAAGATACTCGCGTTGCTTTGGCGTCAAATCTGTCTGCAACGTAAGATACGTCATGCCCAAAATTGCATTCATCGGCGTCCTTATTTCGTGAGACATATTAGCTAGAAATTCGCTTTTCGCTCTCGCTGCAACTTCCGCCGCACGCTTGGCTTTCGTCAACTCCGCAACAGAATGACTCAACTCTACCGCCGATAACTTCGACGTAAATTCCGAATTCTGAAGCCTCGCAATTAAACACACGCAACCCGAAAAACCAAGCAACACAACAAAGAAAAAACAATAATGCCAAAATTTCGACTTCCGCAACATAACATGCCATAAATCGCTCGAAAAATTCGCGCAAACTATTCCGTCAAGTTGACCATTGGGTCTCATTATCGGCTCATACGCCGAAATACAATGTCCAGACGAATTGTAAATTGCGTTATCGTCAATCGCGCCGATTTTCTTACGAAAAACTTTTTGCATCGTTTCCGTACATTGGATTGTCTCATCAAGTTCCGCCTGATATTTAGCGGCGTCAATATTGGCGTTACTATTAAAATTCGACAACGGATAAATCACATAATAAGCTCTGTCAATCGACTCAAAACGCATCGTATAAATCGACGCTACATTTATTCCCCGCACCGCCGCACGCGATAACAAATCGTCAAGTTTTCGATAAACCGGATCGTCTTCCGGCGTTCCCAACTCCGCGCGAACTCTAATTTGAATCATAACGTCTGTAGCTTCGATTGCGCAATAACATCTGCCGCCAGAATAAATTACCGACCAATTATCATTGCGAAAAATTCCGCTCTTATCCGCATAACGCCACTCGACTCGATACGCCGTCGCGCCCTTGACCGGATCCCACTGACAAAATATCTGCTTATTACAATCGCCAATATCGCGAGTCATTTGATCCATCGCAAGTTTACTCCAACTATTAAATTTGTTGACAGGAATCGCGTCGGATGATTTTGATTTATCGTAACGTAAAATAATAATATTCGACGGAGTCGAAAGTTTATCGACAGATTCAATCGACTCTTTTTGCGCAACGTTAATTCCCGCGCCAGAATTTGGCGAGTCGGAATTTTGCGAGTCGGCGTTTTTCAAGTTGGAATTTGACGATTCTGAATTTTTTGCGTTTGCAATTTTTGAGTCGTTATTTTGCGCAACGATAATTTTCTTGTCGTTGTTGCTAGAATTTATATTGTTTGTTTTATCTGTTTTATTGATTTTGTCGTCATTTGAGTTATCCGATAAATTAGAATCCGGCGTAGAAACCGAAGTTGACGTCGATAATTTTTGTAACGTAAATTCAGGCGTGTGATCCAATTCTATCGGCGATTTTGGATCAGACCAATCGGAGAATTTTTTGACATCTCCGCGTTCAATTTTATAATGACCCGATTCAGAAATAAGTAGAGAATACGATCTTACAACGTCGGAAAAATAATCAATTATCTGATTTCGATGTAATTGAACGATTGAAAAAATTCCGAACATTCCTATACAAGTTAAAAACGTCAACACGCACCACGACAAAATCATAAATGAAAATGTCTGACGCATTCGTTTCAGATAAAAGCTCGTACATGTCATTACCAAAATAGGCAACAACACTGTAAAAAATAAATCCGATAAACCGAAATAATTGAAATCTGCAACTTGCATTATTGATGAGTAATTTACGCTATATTTCCTAGTGTTTGGTTGGCGGCGTTTTTTTTATATTATTTTTGTAAAGCTATCAATTCAAAAAACTGTAATTTGTTTTTTTTGCTCAATAGGGAACATCTAAAAACCTCATGTAAAATTTATTTTTATTAGGATCGCGGTCGTCTCGACCGCATATTTAGGCGTTTGTCATGCAGGCGGGACGCCCGCGTTCCTAATAAAA
>JAITAZ010000357.1 GCA_031283825.1 Planctomycetaceae bacterium
GTGAACGGTTACAAAAATTACTGTCCGTTTAGTTCCTGCCATTTTTTTATTGAACGTTTAAGATGCTCTTTTGTGTTTCCTGAAATTCCAAAACATTGCAATCCGAATGTGCCTTTATAATCGTTTTTTTTGAGTATTTCAAAAAGCGTTTCTATCTTGAATGAACCTGAATCAAGCGGCTGAATCCAATTACCCGATCTAACGTCTTTGTTTTTAACTTCTTCAGGCTTATCAACGCCGTTAATTGTTACCGACACAAGATACGGTCTCGCAAGCATAAACAACGTCTCAAGATCGCTCTTGTCATTTACCGCCCAATGCGAAAGATTAAACATCACGCCAACTTTATGATCAGGAAATTTTTCCGCCAACCGAACCGCATCTTTCACCGTCTCAACATAAAAACAACGGTTATTCGAATGCGGAATATGCGGATAAAGTACAACGCCAATTTCAAATCGCTCGACAATTTCTCTAATCTGCCGAATTACTTCAACTATCTTTTCATCGAGTAAATCGCTCGGTTTTGTCGGTTTTCCGCCCGCTCTGATTTGCAAAGCTAATTGTGTTCCTTCACCTTTAAGAAACGGCAACACTTTTACAAAATCACGATTAAACGGCGGATCGCGAGTTATATCAACTTCCAAAAAAACCATTGCAACTTTAAGCAAATTTTTTTTCGCCGACGCTACCTCAGTCTCAAATTTCTTAATTGTTCCATTATATTCTATTCCAATTCCAGTAAATCCGATTTCATGCAACATCATATTTTGTTGATCAAGAGTTCGTTTTTCACTATTGACACAAAACGCGAAAAGCGGCGGAACATTTTTTGTGTCGTCGTCGGCAACAGTATCATTTATCGCCAATGAAAAACTTGTCAGTAGAATCGCAAAAATAAAAATCGCATCAACGCCAATAAGCCATTGAATAGAATTAAATTTATTAGACATTTATCTCTCCTAATGATTAAATTTTTTCTCTGATTATTTCTTATTTTTACAGGTTTGAAATTTAAAAAAAAGAATTTCTAAAAACTAATTTTAAGAGGATCGCGGTCGTCTTGACCGTAATATTTAGGCGTTTTTTTGCCTAAAATCCAGCGTAGCCGCAACGTCCGCGATCCTGATAAATTACTTTTTAGAAGTTGTCAAGAATAATCGTTACAAAAATTACTCTTCGATTATTGGTCTGAATCCTACGTTCATTACTTTTTGCCAGGATTCGTAAATTACTCTTGAACTTGAACCGGAAAATTTAGGTCTGTCCTTCCAACTGCCGCCCTTCGCCGAGACCTTGCCACGAGGAATATTGTCCGAATCTGGAATCGTCCACTCCCAAACATTGCCAATTACATCGTATAAACCCCATCCATTCGGCTCGTACTGCTTGACAAAATCCACGACAAACCACTTGTCCTTCCAACGATTGTCCCTCAACGGATACGCTTGACCCTCATCATACCATCGCCTTTGATGAACCGTCGAACCATTTTCCCATTGAGTTCGCGTCTCTCTTACTTCGTCCCCCGCAAGATTCGCAAACTTTGTGAAATCTGTATCTCTATCTCCATACCAAAACGGCGTTTCTGTTCCAGCTCGCGCCGACCACTCCCATTGCGATTCTGTCGGCAACTTTACCTTCTTGCCACTTTTCTTGGAAAGCCACTCGCAGAACTTTTTCGCGTCGTCAAAACTAACTCTCGCTACAGGTTGATCAGGATGATTCGCAATATAGCCCGGAACAATATGATCTTTGCCGTCTTCGTTTAAATATCGCGTGTCGTGTTCGGAGTCGTAAATCGAATATTGACGATTCGTCAACTCCGATTCTGCTACCCAAAACGATTTCTCAATCTTTACTAACTTTCGCTTTCGCTCGTCTGGAAGACCATTTAAGTCGCCCGCAACAAATTCACCCGCCGGAACTTTCACGAATTTTATTTTCACGCCGTCTGAAATCTCCAAATCTAAAACGTCGTCTTTAGAGTAACTTCCTTTGACAACAGGTTTGCTCGACTTAAAATCATCAACGACTTCGTATTTTTTGATTATCGCCGTCAACTCGTCTGGTTTCAGTAAAAGAAGTTCATCTTCACTTTTTGTAGACCTATTCGCCAACGATTCGCGATACTCTTCTTCAGGATTTGTGTCGATTCCCGCGTAAAGTTTTTGTAACTCTAATCGTCGCGGTTCGTAGGTTTTGTTGTCCCACATTCCGCGATACGGCACGTTTAGATCAATCCACGTAAAAATTCTATCTTTCAACTCGCCTTCAAATTTTACGCCGTAATGACCTCGCGATAATCTTTGAACAAGCTCGCTCACGCTAACATGATATTCAAGCGGATTGAGCATGTCTAAATCCGGTTCGGGTCCCGGTCGCCAGACGTAAGGATTCAATGCCGAGTACGAAGTATCCGATCTCCAGTTGCCGGTTTTCTTCGCAATAAAAGACGGAATATTATGAGTAATCGCCGTTTCGTCGTTATGACACGGCACGCAATTTTTATTCAAAGTCGGCTGAATTTCCGCCTGGTATCCGAAAGACCTCGCCGCGCCGCGCCAAGGCGTAATGTCTCTCGGCTTGTTTCTACCTGCAAGCGGATTTATCTTCGACGGCGAAACTTCAAGCGGAGTTTCATGACAACCAATACATGCTTGTTGCTCGCCGGGCATACAAACTGTCCATGAACGCATTAGTTGAATCGCCGAACCGTTCTCGTCAAGCACTTGAATAGAAATCGGAGTATTCGCCGGAACGTTGAACATCGCCGAGCCGTCTTCTTCGATTGGAACTGTTCCGATTATTCGTTTAATGTCCCAACTTGAATTTTGCCCGACCGATTCGTGTCCGCCGCTTCGACGATAACCGAAATGATACGCAAATATCCGCAACGATTTTGCTTTTCCTCTTGGCACGCCTTTTAGACCTCCTCCGAAATAAACGTCTGATATAAAAATTGTGCCTTCTTTTTTCGAGCTGTCTGTCATATCATATCGAACCGGCGGACGCTCACGCGGCACAAGAGGAATCGCATGAAATATTGAATTGTCCGGTATGTTTGTAATTTTTGTCATGTTATCCCATCGGTCAACAAGATAGAGATCAAACGCGCCGCGATTGTCTGCCCGCATACTTACAAGAAAATAATTTTCGCTCAACGGATACGGATAAACGAATCTGTATTTCGCGCTGCCGCCTTGATTATCGTAAACATTGCCGACGACATCGCGTCCGTAACCCGGAATTTCTTGAACGCAACCGGTAACGTCTTTCGGATAAACGCGCGGAAAAACGCTTAAATGTTGTAACGGCTTTCCCCATTCTTTCGACTTCGGATCAAAACGGAACGGATATTTAGTTGCAATTTGCGGATCAATTAATATCAATCGTCCGGCTTCAGGAATTCCGCCGCCGACAGTGTGATGTCCGCTTACGACTCCGGCAACCATACTCGGATGACCAGGAATAACTCGCGGGTTTTTATATGCCGTTGGAAAGTAAGAACCGCTTCCCCAAATCGCTCTTTGATTTCGTCCGTCTGGTTGCATTGCGAAAAGGATTCGGCTCATGTAGTGTGGGATGTCGGAGTATTCCCATCGTAAATACATCACGCGACCGTCGTTCATTACGGACGGATGCCAATCGCTGTCTTGTTCGAATGTCAACTGTCTAACTTTTGGCGGAGCGAAAGTATTGTCGTCGTTTTTCTTGCCGATATTAACTCGGTAAAGATTAACCATTGGTTTACCTCCGTTTTCGCATGGCAGACCTTGCATTCCTGCGGTTGACGCGGTGATAAAAACGCCTTCTTCCGGCAGATAACAAGAGTCGAACCAATCGACGTCGTTTAATCCTGTTGGCGTGAGTTCGCGTAAATTTTGACCGTCAACGCCGACTTCATAAATTGCGAAACGGTTTTGTTCGTTGATTGAGGAGAACATGATTCGTTTACCGTCGTAGTGTAGGTCGAGGTCTCGGATTGGCGCGCCTTTTGGGTGTTTGTAGATTGGCGTAAGTTTTGGTTCTTTTCGCAAGTCGCTTAGTACGGCGATTTCGTTATCCCAGCCGTTTCGTCGGATTTCTTCGTTTGTGTGAGCGTTTAAGCCGATGAAACCGAAATTATTTTTTGCGGTGTTACGGCGTACGACGAGAATTTTGTCGAAATCTAAAAGTGGATTAGCGAGAGCGGCTTCGCGGAGTACGGCGTCGAATTCGGTTTTTAGATTTGTGTCGTTTGGATTCTGTTTTAGTTTCTCTCCTAGTGATTCAATTTTCGCGAGGTATTCAGCGCCTTTAGGATAATTGTCGCCGAAACTTTTGATCAAATCATCAACCATGCGTTTTGCGGATTCGGGAGTATTGACTGGAACGACGCCGTTATCGTATCCTCGATTTTCTGCGAATGAGTTGAGTGTCATTATCAGGATGAATATTGGCG
>JAITAZ010000445.1 GCA_031283825.1 Planctomycetaceae bacterium
GTATTTATCGTGATGCGGTCAAGTATTATCCGAACAGTATAATGATTCGCACGTCATTTGCGATAATTTTGTATCAACTAGGCAAAAAATCTGAATCGCGAATTCAAGCGGAGATCGCGATTAATCTTGACGATCAAATGAAACATATCGAGTTAAAAATAAAACCCGACAAACGAGAAGCGTTATTAAAATACATTGAAGAAGCAAAAAAGATTAACTAAATAATTTGTAACCGTTCACGGGTTTTTAAATTCGGATTTGAATTGCTAAACCCAATGTAGAGACGCAATGCTTTGCGTCTCTATGCGATCTTTTGATCGAATTTAGGCTAAGCCAACAATGAGACGCAAGGCTTTGCGTCTCTACAATTATTAATTTGTAAATATTCACGTTTTATTTTTTAGATAAAAAAATAAAAAATTCCGTGAACGGTTACAATAATTTGTTATTTGTAAATCATCATTTTTATTTTCCGTGATTATCCGTGTTTAAAAATTTCTACTGAATATTTACAAACGTGAACGGGAATTATTTTTTTACGGGAATTCGATTTGCGCCTTTTATTAGATCGCGGATTCTTTGTTCAGTTAGACCTATCGGAGCGTTTGAACCTGCGTCGTGGTGGATTTTTTCTTCAAATACCGTGCCGTCGAAATCGTCTGCGCCGTAAGAAAGCGCGACTTGAGCTAACGACTCGCCAAACGTTACCCAATACGATTTGATATGACTCACGTTATTCAATATCAATCGAGAAACAGCAACTACTCGTAAAATTTCCTGTGGTGAAATCGGATCAATTTTTGTCGTCTTAGATAATTCTGTATTTAAGCTGTGATAAACTAGCGGAACAAAACAATCAAAATATCCAAAATCGGCGTTAATTGATTCTTCTTGTAGGTTTCTAATTTGGATAAGATGGTCGACTCTTTGTTTATAGGTTTCAATATGACCGAACAGCATTGAGGCGTTTGTAACAATTCCGAGTTTATGAGCGATTCGATGTACATTTAGCCAGACTTTGGCGGAAATTTTATTTGGCGCGATTATTTTTCTGACATTTTCATCAAAGATTTCTGCGCCTCCTCCGGGTAAACTTGACAGTCCTCTTTTTCGCAATTCGATCAAGACTTCTGAGATAGACATTCCTGAAGATTCTGCAAAAGCTGCTATTTCGACTGCCGTGTATGCTTTGATATTAATTGACGGAAACGCCGAATGGATTGAGGAGATTATGTCGCAATACCAATCGAAGGGACGCGATGGATGAATGCTGCTGACGATATGAATTTGTGTAATGTTGTTATTTGCGGCTGTTTGTACTCGGCGTAGAATTTCGTCGATTTCGATTATGTATCCGCGACTATCGTTTTCGTTTGCAGCAAAAGCACACAGGGGGCATTTTATTTTGCAAATATTAGTTGGATTTATGTGAGCGTTGACAACATAATAGACGTTGTTTCCGTGTAATTTTCGTCGAGTTGTATCTGCTATTATTCCAAGTTCGTGCAGGTCGAATTCGCGAAATAAGCAAACTCCGTCGTCAAGTGTCAGTTGTTCGCCGGATGTTATTTTAGATTTAATGTAATCTTTCAAAATTATTTTAAATATGAATTTTCGTAATAAAATTTTGTAACCGTTCACGGTTTTTTAAATTCTGCATTATGTAATATCAGGCGAAAAATACAAATACTGACTCATGTTACGCACTTGTTGCCCCAGATCAGGTAGGCGACCGCTGACTCAGGTAGGCGACCTTTCGCCGAAAGGTCGCGTCGGCGTTAGCCGACGGTAAATCTGAAATGATTTTAATTATTGTAACGATAAATCAATTTCATAGTGTCGCACCGTGCGGGGCTTGATTATCGTGCGATTCCAATCCGTAGGTTACGCATGGGTTGTCCCTGCGGGACTAATAAAAATATCGTAACCGCTCACGAGTTTTTAAATTCCGAATTTTAAAACCGTGAACGGTTACAAAAAATTATTGTATAAATTTTTCTTCTCCGCCTTTTCCTGAGTGAACAGTAACTTCGCCGGAATCTTCTAATTTTCTGATTACGTCAACGATTTCTTGTTGTACTCTTTCGACGTCGGACGAGCGCATTGGACCCAAGAAGTCCATTTCTTCTTGCAGCATTTTTCCGGCTCTTTTTGACATATTTTTGA
Organism: Planctomycetaceae bacterium; assembly: GCA_031283825.1. Taxonomy (GTDB): domain Bacteria; phylum Planctomycetota; class Planctomycetia; order Pirellulales; family Thermoguttaceae; genus WRKP01. Next base: position 2,167 of record JAITAZ010000445.1, read on the forward strand.
AAATTTTCTGTTTGAGGTCTTCGCTTGCGCCTTTGAGAGCGATAGCCCATTGATTGCTTTCGACGTTCTTTTGAATTTCTTGAATATCTTTGTCTGTCAACTTGAGAATATCTTCGAATACGAACATTAGTCGTCTTATTTCTTCTACTAATTCTGGGTCGTCTTGTGCGAGATTTTCCATGATAGTTCGACCGGTTGATCTATCGATAACGTTTAGAATTTCCGCGACGCTTCCGACACCTCCGGCGCTTTCTAATTTCTGACTCATCACGCTTGACATTCTATTTTCTAAGCCTTTTTCGACGTCTTTAATTATTTCGGGGTTTGTTTGTTGCATTGCGGCGATGCGTCTTATTACGGTGAGTTGTCTTTCGGGCGGCAGACCGTTTATTATGTCGGCGGCTTGCGAGGGGCGGAGATGTGCGACGATTAGAGCGATAGTTTGCGGATATTCGTCGATGATAAATGTGAGTAAATTTTCGCTATCGACTTTTTGCAAGAATCCGAAAGGAATTGCCTCAAGCGAGCTGCGTACTCCGTCGATAACTGCGAGTCCGTCTTGACCCAGCGCCGCTTCTGCCAATTCTGTTGCGACGCTGAATCCGCCGACCGAACCGACTAATTTGGCAGGATTTGCTTTAGAAAATTCGCGTATGACGTTTTCTTGTTCTTCGGGCGTAACGATCCCTATTTTAGCAATTTCGGTCATAACGACTTCGATTTGCTTTGGGTCGAGGCGGGACAAAATAATTTTAGCCTGATCTTTGGGAATACTGATCAGGAATACAGCCGCTTTTCGAATACTGTTTGACGCCATAATTCTACCAAAAAAAGGGTTTTGGAATTATTCTCGAAACGCCGATATTTTGCAACGCCGTAATTTCGTTAAATCGCGGCGAATTGATATAAACGTTAAATTCAGAATCGGCAAACGAGCGTATCAATCTTTGAACGCTTTTAATAATACGGTCAAATCGTGAATCATCCGCGTCGATAAGCGTTAGCTTAGGCGAAACGCGAAGATTTTGACGACTAAAAGTACAGTTATATCCAAGTGAAGTTGCGTAATCTGCGAGGAGTTTATTCATTGCGTAATCGTTTCCGAGCGAGTCTTCGCCCGAAACGACGAGGCAAATGTTATTTGAATTTTTGTTGGGGTTATTTTTGGTCGAGTTATTCTTTCTTAAATTATTGTACGAAAATTCTGATGAATAATTTTTTATTGTTGCGAGAATAATTTCGTCGTCGCTGTAAGTTGGCGGCAGGTCGAAAATTGATTTTTGTTTTTCGGCGTAGTTTTTCAATTGATTTATCCAGAATGTATTCCATTCGAAAGAATAGATTCTAAGATAATTTTCGATTGGCGAACCGGTTCTGATTTCGCCTCCTGCGTTGATGCCTATTAGTAAAATTGTCGGCGTGATTGACCAATTGCGTCTGATTTGATACATAAAATTCGGCGGAAATTGATCCGGATAACTTTGGGCGATTAAGATAATGTCGGGATCGATTTCGTCTGAAATGATATGAGTAAAATTATTATTTCTTGAAAGTATTTCGTTGTCGTTTATAAAAATTTTGCGTACAAAGTCGAGTTCTGAGCTGTGTAGAAATTGAAATTCCGGTCTATTTGTATTTCCTAAAACAAGTCCAGTAAATGATTTCATATTTCGTTTGAGATTTAGCAGTTAAGTTTTGATGTTGTTGTAGAATTGAGTAATATTTCGTAACGATAATTTATAATCTAGTTTCTAGTTTGCGAGACTAATAAAAAAATTGTAGAAAATTCTACTGAATAGTTATACTTTTTTGTAACAATAAATGTAACCGTTCACGGATTTAAAAAATTCCGAATTAAAAAACCGTGAACGGTTACCAATAAATCAACCAACGATCAGATTATAAATTTTGAGATCAAAGTTGCAGTTCGTTATCATACCAACGCTCAATCCGAGTAACAATACCGCCGGTTTAAAATTTGGGATTTGGAATTATTTTTTTGAAACTATTCAGTCGTACACTTTGAACGGGAACAAAAGGCTCTTTTTTTAGGAGACAAAGTGGACGTCGTTGTTTGAAATCGGGAGATTAACAACTCAACAGAAGACAACAGCTTTTAAAGGAAAGATTTTTTTTCAGTATCATCACCCCGAGCCGTTAACCTCAGATTTAAAACAAGAATGTCTTCAATGTCTCCCCAAAAAATAATCCGACGCAGCGGTTTGAAAAAATTTGTTGGCGTGTGTTGCAGAGGTGCGGAATGTAGGTTATTCTTGTAATCCTTTTGAACTCGGTTAGGTTTGATTTGGGTTGGCGTTTATACTGATTGTGTCGATTGACGCGATGGTATATGTTTTGGGGTAATATTACGAAGATGCGATGGCGTTAATATTTTCGGAATATTACTTATTTTTAGGTCATTTAACCAACGGCGCGAGCCGTTTATTCCAATGCAACAGACAGATGAAAAGGCGACAATTATTATTGGCGATCAGCAGATTGAGCTTCCAGTGCTTATCGGCACGGAGGGGCATAAATCGATTGACATTTCGCGATTATTTGAGGAGTATGGTATTACGACATTTGATCCGTCTCTTGGCAGTACGAGTATGTGTCAGAGTACGATTACGTACATTGACGGCGACAAGGGGATACTTCGTTATCGCGGGATACCGATTGAACAATTTGATCGTCCGAAGCCGAATTTTATTGAGGTTGCGTGGCTTTTGATTTTTGGCTATTTACCGACACGGCAAGAGTTAAACGAGTTTCGTGATTTATTGACTGCAAATGAAATGCTACATGAGGAGTTGCGGGATCAATTTAACAATGTGCCGCCGAAATCTCCGCCGATGGCGATATTATCTGCGATGTTGAGTCAGTTGGCGTGTTATTATGAGAAGTTTTTACCGCTTGGAGATGATGATCTTTTTATTGAGGCGGCAGGCAGATTGATTAGTAAGGCGAGGACGATTGCGGCGTATTCTTATAGGCGGTCGAAGGGTTTGCCGTATATTTATCCGGATCCGGCGTTGCGGTATTGTGCGAATTTTCTTCACATGATGTTTTCGATTCCGTATCAGCAATATATTATTGGCGAAGAAATTGAGGACGCAATGAATTTAGTGTTGATTTTACATGCGGATCACGAGCAGAATTGTAGTACGTCGGCGGTGAGAGTTGTGGGGTCGGCGAAGGCGAATTTATTTGCGTCGTGTGCTGCCGGCGTGAGTGCGTTGTGGGGTCCGTTGCATGGAGGAGCGAATGTTGAGGTGATGAAAATGTTGGAGGCAATCAATAGCGGCGGCATGGACCCGAAAGACTGTATTAATGCGGCGAAGGACAAGGACAATCCGTATAAACTTTATGGATTTGGGCATCGGGTTTACAAAAATTACGATCCTAGGGCGAAGATTTTGCGGGCGGCGGCGGATCGCGTTTTTGCGAGACAGAAGATAAACGATCCGTTGTTGGACATTGCAAGGCAGCTTGAGGAGTATGCTCTGAATGATTCGTATTTTATTGATCGCAAGTTGTATCCGAATGTAGATTTTTACAGCGGAATATTATTGAGAGCGATTGGAATTCCAACTAACATGTTTACGGTAATTTTTGCAATGGGCAGATTACCCGGTTGGATCGCGCAATGGAAAGAACAACATGATAATACAACGCAAAAAATCATTCGTCCGAGACAACTTTATGTCGGCAAAAAGTTAAACGACTACGTTCCAATCGGAGAAAGATAACGGCAGTGAAAAAGGTAACTGTTTATTTAAATTCATTAGATATATTATGTCAAATCTGAAATTTAAATAGACAGTTACTCTCCGATCTATTGAGAAATAATTATCGGGAACTTCTAAAAACTAATTTTATTAGGAACGCGGGCGTCCCGCCTGCATGACAAACGCCTAAATATGCGGTCGAGACGACCGCGATCCTAATAAAAATAAATTTTACATGAGGTTTTTAG
>JAITAZ010000488.1 GCA_031283825.1 Planctomycetaceae bacterium
GCTTAAAAAAAAATCTGCATTGTTCGGTTGAAGTCAAACGCGGTATGATCGATGTTTTTGATTCTCGTTTGAGTGTTGCCAGTCCACCTCTTTGGAAGGACCATAGAGAATTTAAGGACATCATTGCTTAAAATCTGGTTTGAAAAAACTCTATAGGGAACTTCTAAAAACTAATTTTAGAATGAACGCGTGCGTCCCGCCTGCATGACAAACGCCTAAATATGCGGTCGAGACGACCGCGATCCTAATAAAAATAAATTTTACATGAGGTTTTTAGAAGTTGCCTACTGTTCTTTGGTCTTGTATTGTTTTTTTTGTTCTGTACAATTCTTTGGCTATTGTTGCGTAGGCGAATTTGATGTCTTGTAGATTTAGAATTTCAATAACGCAATACGTTAGCCGGATTTTTTTTGAACAAAAATAAAATTCGGCTCTGTCGCTAATTCAAACAAGAAAATTAAAAAAACGTTTTAGGAGATATTTCAATGAAACGTCGAGAATTTATTAAAAATGGAATGCAAACCTCGCTAGGTTTAGGAGTCGGTTTGACGATTTTAAATTCTAAATCAATCGCAGACACTTCGGCAAATAATAAAATAAATATCGCTCTCGTAGGTTGCGGAGGACGCGGTAAAGATTTACTTCACGGATTCAACTATCCAAACGATACGCGTATTAAAGGTTTTCAAGAATTTGAAGATGTCAATGTGTTGTATTGCTGCGACGTCCAAAAAAATCGCGGCGAAAAACTCGCGGCGCCCAAAAATGCAAAGTACGTCGCCGACATGCGAACCGTACTAGACGACAAAAATGTTGACGCCATCATAAACGCTCTACCTGATCACTGGCACGCCTTAGGAACCATACTAGCATGTCAAGCCAGAAAAGACGTTTATACAGAAAAACCAGCTTCTCAATCAGGATGGGAAGGTCAAAAAATGGTCGAAGCCGCCCGAAAATACCAAAGAATCGTACAACACGGAACCCAAAATCGAAGCGCTCCATACAACATAGAAGCAAAAAATTATATCGATTCCGGCAAACTAGGAAATATTCATTTGTGCAGAGTTTTCAACCAAAAACACGAAATGAACTCTTTCAAAATAAAACAAAACGAACCCCAACCAGAGGGGCTAGATTGGAAAGCTTGGCTCGGTCCCGCAAAAGATAGACCTTACTCTTCAACAATACTCAATCGAAATTGGCACGAACTCTGGGATTTCTCCTCTGGAGATATTCTAAACGACGGAGTTCATCAAATCGACCTCGCCCGCTGGCTTATTGGAAAAGATTTTCCCAAAAACGCATACGCCGCCGGAGGAAGATTCAGCGACCCAAACAGCGACGCACAAACACCGGACACTTTGATCGCAACTTACAATTACGACGACTTAACCTTCACCGTTGAAGAGACTCTATATACTACTTATATGTTGAAAATTGACGGCACAGTTCGACAGTCAGACATGATTCCATACTGGATGCAATGCGCAACCAGAATCGAATTATACGGAACGAAAGGTTTGATGATCGTCGGACGACACGGAGGCGGATGGGAAGTTTATGATCGCCCAAAAGACCGAAAACCCGTCGTTAAAGCGTCGAAGTTCGGACGCTTTCCCGATAACGAACACAAACAGAATTTTCTAGATTGCATCCGTTCAAGAAATTTGCCAAATGCAGATATAGAACTCGGACATCGTAGTACGTCGTTAGTTCATTATTCAACGATTTCATATCGATTAGGCGGAGTTAAATTAGATATCGACACAAAAACAGGAATACCAAAAAATCCAGAAGCATCGCAATATTGGAAAAGAGATTATCGTGCGCCCTACATAATCCCCGATGAAGTCTGATAACACGTTAAATAAAAAATGTAACCGTTCACGGTTTTTTTACAAACCATATTATTTTTTTGGGGGGACATTGGGGACAATGGGGACTTAGGCAGCGCGCGAAAATAAGTTGATCAAAGTTTTTTATTTTTTATTTTGATTTTTTTATGGTGTAATTCCAAGTTAGGTGAAATTTGTGACTTTTTATATTTATTTTTTTTAATTCATCATTATTAATTTTTATTCCTGTTTCGTATTTATTTTTATCGATGACACAATGAACAGTTAGTCCTTGTTTGGTTTTTGTATTGCTGATCAAATTAACAACAGTTGCCATGTTGATTAGAGGTTGTCCTCTCCAATTTTTTGTGATGAATGAGAACAAGCGATGTTCAATCTTGTTCCATTTACTTGTTCCCGGCGGGAAATGACAAACTGTAATGTCCAATCCACATTCGTCGGCGAATTTTTGTAATTCAAATTTCCATAAATTTGTTCGATAGCCATTGCTTCCTCCGGCGTCGGCGGTAATCAGTAGTTTTGTTGCATCAGGAAAATTTTTACGTCCCATTTTATTCCACCATGTCCGAATACTATTCACTGCAAAAGCTGCCGTATCGTGATCAATTCCAATACTTACCCAGCCTTCATTCCTACCAATATCATAAATGCCATAAGGAATCGCTTTGCCAAGTTGCGTATTGGGAAAATCGTGAATGTTCGTTTCAATCGGATGCTTTTTAGGACGATATTCAACCCCTTTCATACTGTAATTTCCAATGTTTTCCTTCTTTTTCGTGTCAACTGATATAGCAGGTTGATTGGATTTTAGAAATGACTTAACTTTTTTATTGATGTACAAAAATTGTTTATTCCTGTCAGGATGATTAACGCCTTCGCGAGTTTTTCGATTGGCTTGTAAACTGTATTCCATTTCATATAGCAATTCCAAAATCGTATTAGGAGACGCATTAATGTTTTTTTGTTTTAATTCTCTTGACAAACATCGAATACTTTTACATGTCCATCGCAACGGAGATTGAGGATCGCCGCGCATCATAGGATCGATTAACTTGTCGAGTTCATTTTTAATATTAGGATATTTTTGTTCAATTTTTTTGCGACCGCCGCCAGAACGACGAGAACGACTAATATCGAGTTGTTCGTCATTTATTGATTTTAATTCGAGTAAACCGCGACGGATTGTATTGCGACTCATTCCTGTTACTAATGAGATAATACTCACGCCGCCTCGACCAAGTTGTTGTGCCTCAGACGCAGCCCAGCGACGAATACCACGCTCATGAAGAACGGATTGCATCGAATTATACTTTTGATTAATTGAATGAATAACGTCGGACGTAAACATACGTGAATAATATCAAAAAAACAAAAATATAAACAAGACCAATTGATCAAGTTTTTTTCGCACGCTGTCTTAGCCTAAATTCGATCAAAAGATCACCGACCAATAGAGACGCAAAGCATTGCGTCTCTACATTGGGTTAATAATTCAAATCCGAATTTAAAAGCCCGTGAACGGTTAAATTTCTTTTGAGTCGTTAATCTTCGATTTCAAATCAAAGTATATTACCAAATTTTTTATCCCATCCATTCTGGCGCGGCGTTGGCTGGGGGGAGTTTGGCAGAATACGTTTTTGTAATCGACGGAAGCTCGTTTACCGCTTTTAAAGATTCTTGAGTCGGCTCGCTGTCTAACGCAAGTATCGCTATCGCCTCGCCGCCGGGAGATTGCTTTATTCGTCCAACCGTCATACTACTTATGTTAATGTCAAACTTGCCAAAAACCGCGCCTATACTGCCTATCACACCAGGACGATCAAAATGATCTATCAAAATCAAATTGCCATCAAGCATACTGTCAAGCCGATAATTATTAACCATCACCAGTCTCGGTATCGTACTGCCAAAAATTGTTCCCGCAAACAAAAACGTTGAACGCTCTCCAATCACCTCCGCCGTAATCAATGACGAAAACTCCCCAGACTCTGTCGTCTTTTCCTCAATCAACTCAATTCCTCGATCCTTCAAAATAGTCGATGCGCTGACAATATTCACCTCGCAATCCATCGACGCCGAAATCAACCCCGCCGCAAACGACGTCGAAATCAACGACGTATCTTTCTTCGCAACTTCGCCCTTGTATTTCATCTTACATGCGCGTATCACGCCCGCGTCAATCTGCGCCGCCAAAACGCCAAGCCTATACGAAAGATTCAAAAATCCACGTAACCCCAAAAGCGTCTTCGAATCCAACGTGCCAAAATTTACCGCCTGCCGAATCGTGCCATTCTTAAAATAATCAACCAAAAGCTCAACCGCCTCAAGCGCAACATTCGATTGTGCCTCCTCCGTACTCGCCCCCAAATGAGGCGTACAGACAACATTCGACTTGCCAAATAACGGATGCTTCACACAAGGCTCCTCCTCGTAAACATCAAGCGCAACCCCGCCAATCTTGCCGCTCTCAATTCCTTTCAATAACGTATTAAGATCATAAATTCCGCCCCTCGCACAATTGATCAACTTTACGCCAGTCTTGACAATAGCAAGCTCAGACTCGCCAAACATTCCTCGCGTTTGATCATTCAACGGCGTGTGAACCGTCAGAAAATCAACTTGCGGCAACATCTCATGCAAAGCATTTACCAACTTTACGCCTAACTCCTCCGCCCGCACTGGAGTAAAAAACGGATCAACCGCCAACACTTTCATCCCAAACGCTTTCGCATACCTCGCAATCACTTGACCAATCCGCCCCATTCCAACTATCCCAAGCGTTTTACCATCAAGCTGATTACCAGTAAAATTCTTCCGATCCCAACGCCCCTCAATCAACGATTGATTCGCCGGCGCAATATTACGCGAAAGCGCAAGCATCATTGCAAACGTATGTTCCGCCGTCGAAACCGTATTGCCGCCCGGAGTGTTCATCACGACTATTCCAGCTCGCGTCGCCGCCGCCGTGTCTATATTGTCAACTCCAACGCCAGCCCGTGCAATCGCCTTTAATCGCACGTTGCCCTCAAGAGCATCCGCCGTTATCTTAACTCCGCTACGCGCAATCGCACCGTCAAACGATAAAAGACAACTCCGCAAAGCCTCGCCCTTCAGACCAATATGCTCCTCCACCTCAAAACCAGATTCCGCATAAAGAATCTTCTTGCCGTCATCCGATATCGGATCAAGAATAACAATTCTAGTCATTTTATTTTTTACCTCAATTTTTTAATTTTTGTTACGATAATTCTTATCGCGATAATTTTTGTTACGATAATTTTTTGTTAGAATAATTTTTGTTACGATAATCTTGTTTTGTAATCTTCGTAGTGAAATTCTCTTATAACTTTTACGTTTCCGTCTGGCGTTCCGCTGTCGCATGAGACGATAGAAGGCAGACGTAAACCGTTGAAGGTTGTGTTTTTACACATTGTATATTGAGACATATCCGCGAGCGTAACGCGGTCTCCGACCTCAAGCGGTTTTTTGAATAAATACTCTCCTATAATATCTCCTGACAGGCATGTTTTACTTCCGACTATATATTTGTATCGTCCTTCTTCTAGCGGCATGTCGGTGTCGGTTGATTCGATTACACGTTTTGCGCCGATTATTTCCGGCGTGTAAGGCATCTCTAGGACGTCCGGCATGTGCGCCGCCGCCGACGTGTCAAGAATAACAACGTCAATACTCGACGGATTCGATATTACGTCTAGAACCGTCGCCACAAGATAGCCAGTGTTCAAAACATGAGATTCTCCCGGTTCGAGAAAAACGTCGAGATCGTATTTTTCTTTGAAGGCGTTTATTATATCGCATAGTCCGTCGATATCGTAACCTTTTCGCGTAATGTGATGTCCTCCTCCGAAGTTGATCCATTTAATTTTTTTGAAATATTTATCGAATCTTTCTGTTACTAATTCGAGCGTCCGAAACAGCACGTCTGAACCTTGTTGACACATTGTATGAAAATGAAATCCGTCAATTCCTCGTAGCGAGACGTCTTGTAAAACTTCAGCGCGAATACCAAACCGCGACCGATTCGTGCATGGATTATAGATTTCCATTTGCACTTCGGAGTATTCGGGATTGATACGGTATCCGCAATGAATTTTTCGATGTTGACGTTTTATGAGCGGTCTGAAACGTTCAAATTGTCCGGTTGAGTTGAACACGATGTAATCGACTAACGGCAATGCCGCTTCGAATTCGGCTTCGGAATAAGCCGGCGAATACATGTGAATTGTTTTGCCGAATTCTTCTTTTCCTAGAAAAACTTCGTTTAAACTGCTTGCAGTAACTCCTGCGAGAAAGGGCGTCATGTCGTCGAAGAATCCCCAAGTTGAAAATGCTTTCAAGGCGAGTAGTATTTTGCAACCAGTGCGACGTTGAACGTCCGCGTGTATTTCCATGTTACGACGCAATGCCGCTCTATCAATAATATAGTACGGCGTCGCTGTATTGACCGACGCAAAATCAAATGTTTTTTCCATTAAAGGAGCAAAATGTTAAGGAATAATAAAGGATGATAAATAAAGATAAACTGATAATAGTTAATGCGGATATGCTGATTCGGAATTATGGAAATTTAAAACACGGTTATATACGGATAAAAAAATAAATTTACAACGAACACAATTATTTATTTATTTCTGTTATTGGTAACATTCGCAAAGTGTCATTTGTATTATCTGTGATTTTTCCGTATTCACCCAAAAAATCTGCGATTATCTGTGTTCAAAAATTCCGAATTCCGCATTCCGAATTCCGAATTTAAAACCCGTGAGCGGTTATTTATTTTTTTATTTTGGCGACCATCCGTAGTCTTCGTAATCCCAAGCGATGTTGTTATTGTTATCGACATTAACTAGTAGGAAACCTTCTTCTGTTCCGTGAAACGAGCCTTTCCACCAAGTTGCTGAGATTGCGCCGCCTGTTACATATTGAACGTTTTGCGAAAAAATTTCTTCGTACAAGTGCATGTGTCCTTGCAAGACGAGTTGCAAATTATGTTGGCGAAAAACGGAAAGTACCTCTTTGAAATTCGAGATAATATCATTTCCTTTTGCTTGTCCTGTTACTACGGGATAATAAATAGAGTAAATCGGAACATGAGTTACAAGAACAATCGGAGTTGCCAGTGGAATTCGCACTAATTCTTTTTTTAGCCATTCTAGTTGTTCGTCTCCAACGGAAAGACCGCCTTTCGACGTCGCTTGTACAGAATTGATAAGAAAAAATCGAATGCCCTTTTTCTCAAACGTTTGATAAGATTGACCAAAATAATTTTTAAAAATTTCATCGCCGCCGACATTCCCGTCGTCTTTGTTGAAATATCTATCGTGATTGCCGATTGCAACGTAATAAGGTTTTCCCGTGTTATCCATTGTTTTTTTGAATTTCACGTACATTGCGTCGATTTGTTCTCTTGTCAATTTGCTTTTTCCGCCGGTAATATCTACTGAATCTCCGCCGATAATAATAAATTCAGCGTCTGTATCTTTAACGCGGTTAAGTGATTGCAAAAATCCGTTATAGCAATCGTCTCTATCGTATATGTCTAAGTGAATATCGGTTAAAAATGCGAATGTCATTTTTCGACCGGCGGATTTTTTCTCTATTTTGTTGGACGAAAAGTGGAATGTCGTCAAATTTCCTTTGTGATCGGAGAACCATTGATCGGCTGGTTGAGTTAATAGCGAGTCGGTTTCTTTATCGTCTGTAATTTTTCCGTGTAGAACTGACGCCGCTGGTCCGACAATATTCGCCGACGTTAATTCGATTCCGGTTTGCGGCGAGTAATAAATAAAGTCGATGCGGTCTCTTTCGTCGGCGTCTTTTAAGCTGAATCCTTTGACTTCGGCGACTGGATTAGCGGAGGACCAAGTAAAACCCGGATGAGTTATGGCATTGGGATAACGTTGACGATATGCGTCGATAAGACCTGAATTTTCAAGCATAATTGAAACGTCCCAGTTGACGACTGCGCCGTTATGTTCGTGAATTGTTTTTGTATTTTCTTTCCAATCGAGGTGTGATGGTTCGTTGAAATCTCCGCCGAGAATAACGAATTGTCCTTTTGCGATTTCTTTTTTTATATCGGGCAGAATTTTTTTGATTGTTTCATGTCGAAGTGATTCGCGGTTGACGATTGTGATTTGGTCGGCGTCGATAATTGGTTTTTCGATTTTTTTCGAGAGATCGTATCCGCGAGGAAGTCGAGGAGCGTATTTCTCCCAATCGAGATGTGCCGAATAAATTGTGATCTTTTTTTCTCCAACGGTAATATACGACTTTGTAACGGCGCGATGTTTATTGATCTGGGTAGAGTATGGTTCGTTGGTCGTGGTTAGGATAGATGATTTTTGTAACGGAAATTTGGAGAGAATTCCAGTTTGAATATTTTGATTATCTTGGTAATAATTTTTCTTTCGATTTTTTAATTCATTGACGAGATTTTTTATTAATTTACCGTTATCTAATTCGCATAGTAGAACGATGTCGGGATTAAGGTTATCGATTAGGTTGATTAGCATTTGTGTTCCTTTTGGAACGATGCTAGTTGAGATCCAAACGTTAATTTGCAAAACGCTGAGTGATTGCGCGTTTGAATTGGAATCGGATTGAGCGGCGAATGATTTTGAATTTTCGTTGGAGGGATTATCGTTTGCTAATAGTAAACTTGTCATTGTAGCGGCACTGGCGACTGCGCCAGTTTTGAGAAAATTTCGCCGCGACGTTGATTGTAAATTTTTCATTTTATATTTGTGAGTTAAATTTAATTTGTAACCAGCTCATGTTACGCACTTGCTACCCCAGATCAGGTAGGCAACCGCCGACTCAGGTAGGCAACCGCCGACTCAGGTAGGCAACCGCCGACTCAGGTAGGCGACCGTTCGCCGAGAGGTGGCGTCGGCGTTAGCCGACTGTAAATCTGAATTTATTTTAAAGGTAATATATTAGTGGAAAATTTGTTTTATCTCTTGAGTCTTCAATCCTAGATTTAAATTAGTCTCATGTTACGCGCTTACTATCCCAGATCATGTAGGCGACCGCTGACTCAGGTAGGCAACCGCCGACTCAGGTAGGCAACCGCCGACTCTGGTAGGCGACCTTTCGCCGAAAGGTCGCGTCGGCGTTAGCCGACGGTAAATCTGAAATGATTTTAATTATTGTCGAATCCATTTTATCGTTGCCTTCGGCAACGCGACCTTTCGGCGAAAGG
>JAITAZ010000489.1 GCA_031283825.1 Planctomycetaceae bacterium
TTTAAATTTTGTCCCCTCCGAGCCTTTAATTCCAGATTTCAAACAAAAACGTCCCCAGTGTCCCCAACGTCCCCTTTGTCCCCTAAGTCCCCCCAAAAATTATCTTTGGCTTTTTTAAACCATATTATTTTTTTTTAGAAGGAACGCAGTCGTCTCGACCGCATATTTTGACGTTTTTTGTACAAAAACTTTGCAAGCAAGATACGCCCGCGTTCCTCCTAAAATTGGTTTTCAAAAATTCCCACTAACAGTTTACATTTTCAGAAACAATTTTTGCCTAAAACTCTTCAATTCTGATATTTCTGTACCATGCTTCGCTGGGGTCGCCGCCGTGGATTTGTAGCCCTATGATTCCCGTTCTCGGGATTTTTTCTTTAGTTTCAGTCTCCGTGTAGTCAATTGTCATCTTGCCATTGATGTATATCTTAATATTGTCGCCCCTACACACAATCTTTAACTCATTCCAATCATTCGGACGAAAAACCCTTTTGACCTCCTCAAGTTTCGCCTCCGCTAGAAATCTCCCACGCCTCGCCTCGTCATAAAGACTCCCCCAAAATTTTTCCGTCTCCGTCATGTCCGCTTGATAACCCGAAACCTCATTAGGTCGCCGCTTGTCCTCCGTCAATCGCTTCGACCTAAATTGAATCCCCGCATTCGCTCCCTTGCCCAATACCTTTATCTCAAGATACAACGTAAAATCACCATACTCCCGCTTCGTACAAAGAAATTCATTACGCGGAATCCGCTCCCTCAACGTACCACCAACTATCGCTCCATCCGAAATCCTAAAATGCGAAAAATTACCCTCCCAACCCTCAAACGTCTTGCCATCAAAAATCGGCTTCGCCCTCAGCTGAGTCTGAAACCTCTCCCTTAACTCCACAATCCGCTGCTTGTCAACCTCACGCTTGGCAACCAACTCCGCCTTCTTAATCATCTCAATTTTTTGCTCAAGCGGTAAACCAAATTGCCGAATCACCCGAAGATAACCACTCAACGTCCGCACCCGATACCTCTCCAACGGATGCTTCTCCGCAAGCTCAATCAAATACGGCGCAACTTCAGACGAACTCCACCTGCCAAGCAACATCGTCGCATGATCCACAATCTCATCCTCCTCACTCCTAGCAAACTCCGCAACCACCTTACACGCCTTGCCATTGCCCACAAAATATAATAAATCCATCAACAACTTCTTACTACTCAAATCACCAACTTCCTTGAATTTCTCAATCACAACAACACTCTCGTCTCGCGCCGGAACCTTTCGACAAATCGTCAACAACGCCTCACGTAATCCACTTTTCTCCTCATCCGACACCGCCGCAGACCTCTGATATAACCCTAACAATAACTCCAAATCCGCCGGAGTCGCAACTATTATCTGCGAAAACGCACGATACGCCGCTACCCTAACCAAAATATCCAAATCATTAAAAAGAACCTTGACCTTGTCAACCGCCTCAACTATCCGACGTTCCTCAATAACTCTCAACGCCGTCAATCGATATACCTTGTTTTTCGAGTCAAGATTACTTATTATCGTCGCGTTAAACTCCTTGCCCTCAAGTTTCGATAAACTCTCCTTGCCCGCCGCCGATAAATCCACATCCGCCGAACTAATCGCCGAAAGAATAACACTAATCCCCCGCATATCGCCAATCCTGCCCAACGCCCGAATCGCCGACGTCCTAACAACTACGTCATTATTATCCGCCGCCAACTCAATCAATACCCCAGCAGACCCGCGATCCTTGCGAATTCCAAGTATCTCAATCAAACTGATTTTCCTCACACCAGACGATTTCAATAAACTCTCTCGAATCAACTCGCCCGCCTGCGTAAATTCTACCCGAACCGCAATCTCTCGCGCTGCCTGAAATTCTAAGTCGTCTTTAGATACAAGCAACTCCCTAAAAATATCCGCCGCATCCGACGACCCCGCCGAATTCAACAACACATAAGACCGCACCGCCGCAACCCAAACCGCCGGAAATTCCTTGTACTGACGCAAATTTCGATAAATCTCAAACGCAGAACCTCTGTTATTCGACACAAATAATTGGTCAGCAGAAAATAATAACGCATCCGCCGCCTCCGCCCGAAATTTAGAATCTCGCCTCGACAAAATCGACCTCAACTCCCGAACAGACTCCGCCGACGCTATCTTGCCAAGTGATAAAATCGCCGACTTCACAACTACCGCATCCTTATCACCCGTCAACTTAATAAGTCGCCCCACCGACTTCTCGTCCCGAACCGAACCAAGCGACTCAATCACACCAGCAAGATTTTTGCCGTCAAGCAAATCCAACGATTCCCGCAACGCAACAATCCCAGCATCGCCAATATTTACCAACGCCGTCCGAATAACAGTGTTCAACTCTTCACGCGAAAGCAAACGCTTCAACTCCGGCGTCGCAGCGTCCGTGCCGGTTTGAGTCAACCTAAATATCGCTTGAGACGCCTCATAAAGTTGAGCGTCTGTCGGCTTAGAATCGTTGGAAAATATCGATTGCAAAACTTTTACATTTTTCTCCGTTTCCACCGCCGAAGGCTTGCCCGTCTGCGAAAATACAAACGAACCAGTAAACAAAAAGAAAAATCCACAAAATATTATCTTTCTCATTTTTATTTTTATTTTTAAAAGTTAAAGGTTAGTTAAAACTATTCAATCCAATCGCAATTTTTGCAAAACCGTCGTTTAAAATGGACAAAAAGACAAGAAAGACACCATCATTTGAGATCGAAATATTGACAATATTATTAATATCAACGACCTCAAAAAATAACGCTCTTGAGCCTATTTCGACAGACTCTAAATCAAATAAACTCTAAATCAAATCGTCCCTTATGTCCTTTTTGTCCGTTAAAAAAATCGCTATAAAAATTGCTGCTGAATAGTTCTTATCAAAAAACGTAATTCCAAATTCCAAATTCAGAATTACGCATTCCAAATTCCAAATTCCAAATTCCACATTCCGAATTCCACATTCCGAATTCCACATTCCGAATTACGCATTCCGCATTCCGCATTCCGCATTCCGCATTCCGCATTCCGAATTCCGAATTCCGAATTCCGAATTCCGAATTTAAATCAAACGATCCATGGTTCTCTCCAAGCGCGGGTTTTTAGCCGATTTGCTTGTTCGTCGTTGATGAAAGAATCTGTTTTTGGGTCGAAGTTTAATTCTCTTTTTAGCAACCACGACAACGCCGCCGCATGACAGGCGATATGCGTACTACAAACGACATCGGCGTTGCAAGTTGTAAGCTCGCGAGTTTTAACGCAATCGATGAAATTCCTGATATGCGTTTCGGGGTCTTCACCGTGCGTACCGTCTCGTCTTTTTCCGTAAATACCGAAATCTTTGGAGAGTTCGCTACGTAAAGAATCTGGATGAACGGCGATTTGACCGCTATCTCCGGTTTCGACCCATCCGTCTTCGCCTTCGAATCTTACCGCACAATTCCCAAGACCTCTCCAACCGCTCGGACGAGCGATAAGTTTTACTCCGTTTCCGTAAAGTCCGTACAGCACGTGGTCTTCCGCCCAGTATTTAACCGGCGCGGAGCCGTCAGCTCCGACTGCCCATTGACAAAGGTCAACCGTGTGAGCCGCCCAGTCGTGGAATTTCGCCCCAGAATCGAAATCGTAATGCGCTCTCCATGAGCCTTTGACATAATCGTAATTGTATGGACGCCAAGGCGAAGGACCCAGCCAGAGATCCCAGTCGATATTTTCGGGGTCTGGCAAAGGTTGGGCGGGCAGCCAGTCGTAGATAACTTGGAGATAGTAAGTTGCGGCGTGAACTTCTTTTAGTTTTCCGAGTTTTCCGTTTCGCGCGAGATCGACGATAGTTTTGAAATTTCCGAGACTTCGGCGTTGTGTTCCGCCTTGAAAAACGATACCGTAGCGTTTGATTGCGTTTGCGAGTTGGCGGCAGAGGTCGATAGTGATTGCGCAAGGTTTTTCGGAGTAAACGTCTTTTCCGGCTTGGGCGGCGTAGATTGAGGCGTGAGCGTGCCAATGGTCTCCGGTTGCGATGAGGACGGCGTCGATATCTTTGCGGGCGAGTAGTTCTCGGAAGTCGCGGTAAAGGTCGCAATTTTTGACGCCGAATTCTTTTTGGGCGTTATTTTTGCAGCGTTCTCGTCTATCGCGTTGGACGTCGCAAGCGGCGAGAAATTGGATATCGGGTTGAGTGAGGAATCGTTTGAGATCGTGCCAACCGCGTCCGCCGGTTCCGATTATTCCGAGTGTAATTTTGTTGCTTGGCGAAACTTGACCTTCGCGTCCTAATACCTTTGAGGACAAAACAGTAGGAGCAAAGGAAACCGCAGTCAAAGCCGCGCCGGTTTTAAGAATTTCACGTCGAGAAAATATTTTTTGGATCATAAAATAATCTCCAAGTTTAGGTTAGTGGTTAATGGGAATTTTTAGTAAGGTTTTGTAACGATTCTACGGAATAGTTACAGATTTTTCTACAAGAATAGATCAAAGCTCAAGCGATCTGGGATATGCCGTATTGTCCAAATTTATTCCAATTTGTACAGAGCCTCGAGAAAATTTGTTTGTTTATTTTGTAAATATTCAGTAGATAATAACTTCAAGGTAGGCAACCTTTCGCCGAAAAGTCGCCTACCTGATCGATGATTGTTTATATATCGATTTTACTACGGGACAAGGTTGATATTTTGATTCAAATTCAAATTCAAATTTTCTCTGTGTTCTTTGAGTTTAAAAATGAATTTTTAGAGACTCTCAATTGAATAATCGCTTATTTTTTCAAATCTGCGTTGAATGAATTTTTACCGGATTTAACTTCAACTCGGAACGGCGACGTTTTATTGTTTGTGTAGATTGTCGGCAATGTTTCGACGCTTTCCATTTCTGGATATACAGTTCCAGTGGTTGAATCTGTTGTTTTTCTGCCGGAATCTTTTAAAACGGGTTTTGAAACGGTGATAACGTATTCTCCAACGACAGTTCCGCCGTCTGCTCTACCGAGTAGCGTTTGAGTTCGGCAATGTCCGTTTGAGTCGGTAATTCCGACAGCGAGCATCCCGCTTTCATTGACAGGAACAAGAGTAACAGACGCATTTTCAACCGGTTGTCCGTCAAGCGTAACGGTTACTTCTGTAACGTGCGTAGGTATTCTATGCCCGCATCCGCAGAGCATAATTCCAGTCGATACCAACGTAAAAATAATCAATAATATATTTTTGTTTGTCATTTTAATTTTTTTGTAAATATTTTATTAGGCAATCATTGATCTTTGGTGATCAACGATCAGGTAGGCGATTCTTTGTCGAAAGTCCGCCTACTTGATCTATGATTGCCTACCTCTAATTAAATTCGTCAATCGGAATTAATTACTCATGTTACGCAGTAGTTGTCCATCAGTAGGCGTTTATTGATCAAGGCGGTAATAGATCAGGTAGGCGACCTTTCGCCGAAAGGTCGCGTTGCCGAAGGCAACGATAAAATGGATTCGACAATAATTAAAATCAATAATAATTAAAATCAATTCAACTTTACCGTCGGCTAACGCCGACGCGACCTTTCGGCGAAAGGTCGCCTACCTACGGTCGCCTACCTGATCTGGGGTAGCAAGTGCGTAACATGAGTTAATTATAGGTCTCCGATTTGATCTTTTGCTCTAGTTGTTCC
>JAITAZ010000491.1 GCA_031283825.1 Planctomycetaceae bacterium
CCAAATTTGCTTTGTGTATTCGAGCCATTCTTTTTGCGATAGTTTACTTTCATCTTTTATTTCTTGAGGTAAATTGTTTTCTGATTTACCATCCTTTACAAAGACGCTAATAAATTCTACCGTATTCTGCGCATAAAAATTACGGGGATATGGATAACTTCCAAACATAATTTTTTTGCTAGGATTCGTCCGATTCCAGATATACATGTCAAGTAAAAATAATTTTGTTCCATGTAAAATTGAATATTTTATATCGCTATCAATATCGAAAATATGCCGGTTGTAATGTGTATTCATTGCATTTTTTAACATAGGCATTAATGGACTGTTAACCGCCAACTTACCATTAGGTTTTAATACTCTTTCACACTCTTTCCAGACATACAACAATTCTCCGATATAATCCTCATAATTTGATATATCGCCAATCTGTCCTAATTTTTGATCGCTATGAGCCTCTAGCTGATAACCATCAAGAGCATAATCTTTGATGTTAAAATACGGCGGACTCGTAACAATCAAATGCACAGAATTATCCGGCAATTCTGACATATTACGCGAATCAACAAAAAAAATTTTATCCAAATAATTCAATTTAGATTTACGTTTCATTTAATATCGAATGTTCTTAAAAAAGCGTTATAAATTTCTCTTAATTATTTACGATTATTTTTGTTTCTCCACTGACCATTTAATTAGATTTAGAAATAGTTTTTGGAATTGTGGTTTTGGGGCGTCGTCTTGGTGTCCTAGCGTGGTGAAAGCGATTTTTGTTTTTCCGTAAATTCTTGTCCATGTTACGGGGATTTTTTCGGTTATCTTTTTTTTCTTTTGGATTTGCGGATTCATTGTTTCAGTTGAATGAGCATATTGATAAATCGTAGCGTCATCGTTAACTGGATTCATAAAATAAACAGAACCTGTGCTGTGCCAAGTTTCCGGCTGGACATCTTTTAGAATTGGCGAATTTGCTTGTTCGGGATTATTTGAAATTTCGCTGCCGAGATTATCTTCGCCGTGTCCGTGATAGTTACTGCCGAGAACCTTGTTATCGAATTCGCGCCATTCTTTAAATTTTGGAGCAAGTTTTCCTCCGACCGCAAATCCATGACAAGCAGTTCTCAAACCTACGACTCCTTTACCTGATTCGACAAATTTTTTAACTTTATCTAATTGGTCTTCGCGGAGGGCGAGTCGTCTGAAATAAATTACGAGCGAATCGGCGGTATCGAGTTCGTCGATTCCGTGAAATATGTTTCCGCCTTCGCCGTGTAGAATCGTGAAATATAATTCGCCTTCGCTTTGAAATTTTTCGATTAACGGCGGCGCCCAAGTATCGGCTTTATAGTGATCGTCGCTAATCATAACGACAACGTGAGGTCTTTTATCGTCGGCGTATCTAAAAGCCTGACCGCCGATTAAGTCAACAGACGAAATCGTTTTGACTCCTTGTTTTTCGAGATCGATAATAATTTTTTCGCGGTCGAGATAGGTTTTCGCGTTGGGAATATTAACGAGGTCGCGGATAACAATTGTGTTAGTTAGATCAGGTTTAATTTTTGGATCGTTTGACATCGTGCCGAGAAAAAATTTATTTTTCGCGTTGGGATCGATTGCGATCTTTGTCGATAAATTTGTCAAATTTGAATTTTTTGATTTGACATAGTCGAGTAATTTTTTGATTCGGTCTTTCATTTCGTTTCGCACCGGCATAAACAGAAATGTAGTTTCTTCTGAATTTAATTGAATAGTCGAGTACTTGATTTCGTCGCCTGTTCTTGAGCGGACTTGCAAGTCGTAGGTTTCCGCGTTTATTGTTACGGAAATTAACAAGGCGAAAATTACAGTCAGTAAAGAGGTAATGATTTTCATTTTTTAGTTTTGGGTTAAGGTGAAGTTTAAGTTTAATTTTAAATTTAGGGAAATTCGTCAAAATTTTTCAGAATACGATTTATCCGAAAAATCAAGTTGCTCAACATAGAGCGAAAGACATTGTAACGGCATAATTTTAATTTTCAAGATGATACAATTCAATGAAATTAGTAATATGTTAGTAGAAAATTGTAATTATTCAGTTGTAGTTTTTTAAGGGACATCAGGAACAGAAGGAACGTAGGGACAGTAGAGACATTTTGGTTTAAACCTAATCGAAAAGGCTACAGAATAAAATCCCCCTACTACAACTACTACGACTACTACAACTAATACAACTCTAAAACAACTCTGAAACAATTTTATTTCTTCGGAATTGGTCTTGCGACTGGCGGAGTTCCTCGAACATACGGGGGACGCTTTTTTAATAAGACACAAAACATAACTCGCGATTGCCCCATCCATGCATCTACGGCGTCCCAACCGATATGATACGTTTGAGCGTCTAATCTCGCCTGACGCGCCTCGACCGCCGGAACAACAACAACTTTGTAATCGCCAGTTTGAGATTCATTACGCCGGACATAAGTAAAATGAGTTGGACGATGCTTTTCCTGCGCAAAAAGAATCGATTGATTATAAAAACCAATCTCGGCTATCGCTATTATAAAACCAATAAACAAAATTTTTGTAACAAAATATTGCATTTTATTTTCCTCGAAAAATTGTAACGTAATTGTAAATCTGTTAGAAAATTTTCCAAACAGAAATATAAATTCGTCTGCGGAATGCAATCATGATTACAAAAATTATCGTAACGATAAAACAACAGATAATCAATACAATCCAAAAAATTGTTTAAATCATTTTTAAAATTAGAAACAAATTTGTAATTATTCAGCCGCAACATTTTTTGTAACCATTCACGGTTTTTTAATCACGGATAATTAGGGGAATTTTAAACGCGGATAATATCTGATTTTTTTGGTGAATACGGATAATCGCGGAGAATGGAAATGATGCTTTTGTGGTAGAGAAGTCAATAGATTAAAGGGGATAAAGAAGTGAGGGAATGAGAAATTATAAGATTAATTAAGTGTAACCATTCACGGTTTTTTAAATTCGGATTTGAATTGCTAAACCCAATGTAGAGACGCAATGCCTTGCGTCTCTATCTGTGATCTTTTGATCGAACAATGAGACGCAAGGCATTGCGTCTCTACGATTGCTAATTTGTAACTATTCGCGTTTGAATTTTTCGATAAAAAAATAAAAAATTTCGTGAACGGTTACCTTTTTTTCGAGGACAAATTGGACATCATTGTTTTAAATCAGAGATTAACAACTCAAGAGCGGCATCTTTTGAATCGTTAATCTCCGACTTCAAACAACGACGTTCCATTTGTTCCCGTTCAAAATATAACAACCTTGCTGGACATTCGCTCTACAACTAGTTTATCAATCGAACCATTCATTAGGTTTTGTTGTTTATCTTGGAACGCGCATTGACACGATATTTAATAACACTATAATCGCGTCGTCTTCGGACTAAACAACAAACAAAATGCCAAAATACAACAAAATTCAAAAGGAAGAGACGCTAAAAGGTCTCGTTCACGACGATTATTTTTCTAAATTCGGATACGAACCCAATATCGACAACATTGATTTTGTCGTTACTGATAAAACTACGCGCAATAATTTTTTGGGCAACAGCGGAAGTTCGCTACATTATCTCTGGGCGGAATCAAAAAAAGGATCGCACGATATCTTCAATATGTTCACGCAACTCATGCTAACTTGCAAGAAAACATACGAAAAAGCCGACTATCTCGCGCCGCCATGGTTAGGCGTTTTCGATTCAGAACGAATCGCGTTTGTCGCATTTCATAATATACTGCCAATCTTTCACGAAACAGATTTTAATTGGAATACAACTCCCAGCAACCACGAAACTGACGACTTCCAAAAAGCAAAAAAGAAAATAAAAAAACTTATCAACTCAAAACTAATCATTTTCGATTTCGAGACTGACGATAAAAATATAAAAGATTTTATCAAAACGCATTTCATTAAAGACGCATTCGACGATATTAAAATGCCAATCACGAAAGATAATTTCGTTCAAATTTTTATCAAATGGGTAAAAGAAGTTAAACCGTTTATCGATATCTCCGACGACGAATGGATCGACTTCAGAAAAAAAGGAATACTCGATTGCGATTTCTACCGCGCCGATCTTATGAGCGAAGACGGAAACACAATTACCGAAAAATTAAAAATCGTTCTCAAAAACGATAATTACAAATTTCAAGAAAACGTAAAAGGACGTTTGTTCACGGCTGATATTGATTTTGCTGATGAAGGAATTTCTTATAATCAATTTTGGAATAGATATCAACGTCCGCCTTTAGCAGTTTATCAACAGTATATTATTGATCGGCGCGATTTACTTGTCCCGCAAAATATACGCGAAGTAAAAGGATCATTCTTTACGCCGAAAATCTGGGCGGATAAATCCAAAGAATATCTAGCCGAAGTTCTAGGCGAAAATTGGCAAGACGAATATTATATCTGGGATTGTGCAGCCGGCACTGGAAACTTACTCGTAGGACTGACAAATCAATATAATTTATGGGCAAGCGATATCGATGAAGGTAATGTTGAAACAATGCAAAGTCTTAAAGAAATTGACGAAAATCTTAAATTGTTGACTATGCACATATTCAAATTGGATTTTCTAAACGACGATTTCGAAATAGAATTGCCTGTTCCATTAAAGAATATTATCAAAGACGACGAAAAACGAAAAAAACTAATTATCTATATCAATCCGCCTTATGCTGAAGTGTCGAGTAAAAATTTAGTTGGTAAAGTCGGCGTTAATCAATCAATCACGCATGATAGATACGGCAACGAAATAGGAACGGCAGGACGCGAATTATTCACATTATTTCTTGCGCGGATTTATAACGAAATACCCGATTGCATAATTGCTGAATTTTCTACGTTAAAAACGTTAAACGCTCCAGCTTTTGAGCAATTCCGCAACATGTTTAAAGCAAAACTTAAAAAGGGTTTTATTGTTCCGGCGAATACGTTTGATAATGTTGATGGACAATTTCCTATCGGATTCAAAATATGGGACACAAGCGAAAAAGTAAATTTTGAAAGCATTTCGTTTGACGTATTCAACGCCGACAATGTTTTTATCGGCACGAAAACAATACGTTCCTATGAAAGAAAACAGTTGATAAATAAATGGATTTCACAATTCAAAGATAGAACCAAACCGCCTATCGGCTACATGGACGGAATCAATGCAAATGATTTTCAAAACTATAATAAAGTTTACGTTCTAAATAAAAAAGAACAAATTCAAAATCCGCGAGGTATATGGATAACAGAGAAAAATTTATACTTTATTTCAATTTATTTTGCCGCGAGGCATTGTATTAAACCAACATGGCTAAACGATAGAGATCAATTCTTATATCCGAACGATGATTATAAAAAAGACGCAAAATTTCAAAATGATTGTTTAATATTTACATTATTTCATGGGCAAAATCGTATTTCTTGTAAAAACGGCATAAATCACTGGATACCGTTTTCGGAACAAGAGATCAACGCGAAAGAAAAATTTGAATCTCGTTTTATGAGCGGTTTTCTTAAAAATAGAAAATTAAGCGGTATTGCACAACAGACTCTCGACACGGCTAAAAAACTTTGGATTTATTATTATTCTCAAACGAAAAAAAATAAAACTACGTTAATCAATGCTTCTTTGTATGATATTCGCGAATATTTTCAAGGTCGAAACGATAAAGGGAAAATGAATAATAAATCCGATAACGAAACTTACAACTTGCTTATCGCCGATTTAAGAGATAAACTCAAAGCTCTAGCCGACAAAATTCAAACAAAAATTTACGAATACGGATTCTTACGATAAACGCTGTTCCGCTACGCTATTTTTTTAACGCCGGAATCGCTCTGCCGACGCTCGTGAAAATTAACGTTACAGTAATTATACTCGGATCAACTCTGTACAATTTCGCGACTCCTTTACGATACGCTTTCATCTGTTCCTCGTGAAATTCTCGGCGGCTTTCAAGAAAATTTTCTTCCGTTTTTTCTGAACCCATTCGATCCGTCTTAAAATCTAAAACCTCAATATTAACAACCTCGCCGGACTTTCGCTCTACAACAAGTCGGTCAATTGAACCTTTCATTAAACGTTGTTTTTTATCGTCGTCGAAAATTAGAAAACGTCTCTCATGCCAAACCTCGACGCTATCGCCGGAACTGTATCTACGACGCGATAAAACCTCGCGAATCTCCGGCTTCTTGCAAATCTCAATGAACGAATCAATAACGCTTTTCGCGTCAACATTCAACTCCGCTCGCCTTTTGCCGACATAGCCGTCGTCTCTAATAACTTTTTCAATTACGCCGCTTAAAATTGTTCGATCAAATTCCGTGTCGTCTAGCCATTCTCTGCGTTTTAACCAATTCTCAAAACACGCATGAATCATCTTGCCCCATAACATCGCAAGCTCGCGATTATAACTATAACTAGTTTCTTCAGACTTGATAACGTCAACGCGATCCGTTTTTTCATACGCCTCCGATTCTACGCTCTGCTTTTTATCTGATTTTCCATCATCCGTTTCATCGCTAATAAAAGTATGACGCGAAGGCGTTATTCGTTGTACATATCGATACTCTTTACGATCCGATAGAATATCGCCGATTTTAATTTCGTCGAGTTCTATATTTTTTTCTGCATCTTTACTTTTGTCTGATTGAGGTTTACTCCAATGTCTATTGCCGGTTTCATACAAAATCGTCGAACTTGTTCTCTCGGCGGAATTATTTTTTTCACTAGAATTTTTATCATGTAAAGCTGCAAGCAAAAGCCCCTCAAATGTTTCTGGATATTTAATGTCGTCATTATCTTTCGCGTTTTCCTTTTTTATTTTTGGCGGTTTTACAATCATCACAAGCTCGTGAATCGCCCGTGTCATCGCAACATACAAAACCGATAACGACTCCTTAATAGCGTCTTTAACATGATCTGAAAACGCTTTTCGATACTTATCCGGTTGCTCCGGCAAAAGAGATTGCAACGCGCTGTTAAGATACTTAATTACCAAGTCAATATCAGCAGTTGGTTTTTCGCGTCCGGCGATAAAGTTCGGCGTTCTTGCGTTTTTTTTCAAACTGCCATTCAAAAATGGAAGCACGACTATATCAAATTGCATCCCCTTCGATTTGTGAATTGTCATTATCCGAATGTTGTCAGTTATACTCGGACTCTGAACCTTTGTACTTTTTATCATTGCGATAAATTGTTTCGTCCTTGCGCCGCTCGCGTTTTCCTGAAATTGATACGCCAACTCCAGCAATTTTTCCAACCGCTGATACTCCCGCTGATCACAAGACGGCGCAAGCGATTCAACAAAACGCTCAATCACAATCCCATAACCGCTTTCCATTAAATCGCGCCGCAACTTCAACGCAACATTCGACGCAATCTTATCATCAAAAGCGCGGCGCGACTTCGACTCAATCCATTCGTCGTCGTATTTTTTCAAGCCAAGTATGTCGGCTAAAGGCGAATTCGCTAGATGGAATCTTGCTACGCCGTCGTCTGGGTGATCCGCCAATTGCATCGCCGATAACACGCATTGAACCGCCGCCGAATCTGTAATCGGGTTGCCGCCTTCCTCGCTTACGCTAATATTCCGGCGACGAAATTCATTCATCAATTTCGCTATTTCAGCATTTTTTGTAACAAGAATTCCAATCGAACAATCAGGTTTCCGCTCGCTTATCTCTATTACTTTTTGGACAACATAACTTTCATAACCTGTAATTTTGTCGTCGCCGTTATCGTTGTCAGTTTCGTCTGAATCGACCTCTGCCGTTTCAACAACGTCGTAAATGCTTTCGGGAGCGTATTCTAACAAACAGTGTCCTTCAAAGTCTTTTGCCGTTTTATGCTCTTTCATCCATTCCCGCCATGAGCTTATGGCGTCGGTTTTCTTTTGTTCGTTTTTGTTTAACCCAAGCCAAACATAAAATACTTTATTCACAACATCAATAATAACTTGACTACTTCGATAACTAATTTCCATAGTCTGTTTGTCAATATTCGGGGCAACATTATCTACTTCTTTGAAAATTTCGGACACTCCGCCGCGCCATCCGTAAATTGCCTGTTTCGAATCGCCAACGCACAAAAAAGTATTGTTCGGCGATAACGCAACACGATTCACAAACGGCTTAAGAATATTCCATTGAGATTTCGACGTGTCTTGAAATTCGTCCAAAAGCAGATGTTCAATATTTGAATTCGTCCGATGTAAAATTGATTGGAATAGAGATTGAAAATCAAATTTATCGTTTTGCAGCTTGAATAAATCGCCCAATCGATTGGTAATATCGTCGAATTGCAAAACTTGATTGTAGCTTAAAATTTTATCATATTCGACGACAATCAAATCAAACAACTCCCGCATCGTCCGTGTTATTCCGACAATTTTATTCAACTCGACCGCTTTTGCATGAACAATAAATTTGCGTAGAGAATTAAGTAAATCCCCTTCAATTGGTATATTATAATATTTGTTTTCTGCGGCGATAATACTTTTGATAATCTTTGCGTCAAGAATTTCTAGCCAATTATTTTCATTGATAGCCGTAAGAATTGAATTGCGGACATTGACAAATCTATTGTCAATTTTACCGGCTTTTGTTACGGGCAATTCGGCGAGTTGTAATTGTTGCAAAGCGTCGTCGAATTCGTTTGTGTCGAGTTCTTTCGTCAAGAGTTCGTGATTGTCCCAAGCGTCGGGCGAAGACTCGCGGACAATGGGCATTACTTCACACATTAGCTCGCGTAGTTTTTTTGTAACGTTAATGTCTTGATCGCCCTGTTGAATGGAGAGCATAAGTTTTCGCGCGTTATTTTTCTCGGAATTTTCTAAAACTTTGTGAATTGCTTCGTTGACAATTTTCTCAAATTCGCTATCGGGAATTATCGACCAACCGGAAGGAAATCCAAGTTCAAGAAAAAAAGTAGAAGCAATCCGGCTGAAAAACGAGTCAAGGGTGCAAATCCGAACTTTGTACAGATTACGAACAAGTTGCGCGAGAGCGTCGAATAATTTCTTGTTGATAATATTTTGAATTTCCGACTTGTTTTTTGTGTCGTTGAAAATATCATTTGGCATTAAGGCTTTTAGATTATTTATTTCAGAGTTATCTCCGGCGATAGCTTTAGCAAGAGTTTTTATAATCCGTTCTGTAATTTCTCCGGCGGCTTTTCGGGTAAAGGTTGAAGCAAGAATTGTATCGACTTCGATTTTTTCGATTTTATTGGTGGCGTCAATATTTCTAAACAAAATTTTCAGAAAACGATTACTAAGCTGCGTAGTTTTCCCAGACCCAGCAGACGCTTGAATTACAATATTTGGCATAAAAATAAACTTAAAATAAAAATTGAATATTTCAGCAGGTAAAAGATCTTTCGACAAAATATTTCTTATAACTCATGTTACGCACTTGCTGCTCCAGACAGATAGGCGACCGCCGACTCAGGTAGGCGACCGCCGACTCAAGGTAGGCGACCTTTCGCCGAAAGGTCGCGTCGGCGTTAGCCGACGGTAAATCTGAATTGATTTTAATTATTGTCGAATCCATTTTATCGTTGCCTTCGGCAACGCGACCTTTCGGCGAAAGGTCGCCTACCTTTTAAAAGTGTTATTGCCGTTACCGTATGCTAAAGCATACGGTTAATAAAGTACTGTCCTTGCAGGACAAAGAAAAATAAAATTGTCCGGTAAAATTAGGCCATGGATATATTACCAATGATGTTTTGTTCCCTTAAAATAGATATTTTAATCCTTTCTTTTCTTACATTTAAACTTGGGCTATCGATATATTTTTTTGGTAATTGTTTTATTTTTTTGTTTTAATGGCGGAGTTCCGGCGTTTCGGGATGGCGTTCATTATTATCGTCCGTTGTTTTGGTATCTTTGCGGCGAAATTGAGTTAGGGCGATTACCGTTGTGGAATCCTTATGAGAATCTTGGACAACCTCTTGCGGCTGATCCTACGTCGTTGTGTTTCTATCCTGTTATGATTTTTGCGGTTATTGCTTCGGTCTTGGGGATGAATCGAGATTTTGCTTATTCGATTTGCGTTGGATTTCATATTTTGCTTGCAGCTGTAACTTGTTATAGATTTATTCGTCTGAATCGTTTATCTCGTGAAGCCGGAGTTTTTGCCGGTTTGAGTTATGCTCTTGGCGGAGTTGTGATTTTTCAGTGGAATAATCTACCGTTTCTTATTGGTGCTGCGTGGTTGCCGGAAGCGTTGAGTCAGGCAAAAATAATTATTGACGCGAATAAGTCGAATAGTTCTAATTCAGTTTATCGAAAGGGCGGAATTTGTTCGTTGTTTGATTTGGATCAATTTTCGTACAAAAATTCTGCCGACATTCGATTTAATGTAATTGCGTTTGCAATTGTTCTCTCGATGATGATATTAGGCGGCGATATTCAAACGGCGTATAATGTTGTAATTTGCGTTGTTGTAATGATTTTGATTTTGTCAAAATATAAATTTCAAGCGTTAATTTATTTTTTCATTGCTGGAATATTTACGTTTATGTTTTCGGCGATTCTGATTTTGCCAGCAATTGAATTGTGGCAATTATCTGACAGAACTTTAATTCAACATAGCGATTCGATAGAGCGTTTTTCGTTTCATCCTTTGCGGGTTTTGGAATTTCTTTTTACTGGAATTGGCGGAAAATTATGTCCGGTAAATGCTGGAATATTTGCCGCGTTTTTGAAAGAAAAAAATCTTTGGACTCCGTCGGCGTATCTTGGATTACTTCCTGCAATATTTGCGTTATGCGCGATTATTTCTGTTTTGATTTCGGCAATTGTCCGATTCCGCTGCCGCCGATTTTCAAAGCAAATCAGATATAAAATGATACTTGCCGCGATTATAATTTTGACATTTTTTCTCTTTGCGAGTTTTGGCGGCAACTTTTTTGTTTATAGCGTGTTGAGAAAATTTCCAATTTATAATTCGTTTAGATATCCGTCGAAGTTATTGGTTTTTGCGGCGGTCGGAATTTCATTTTTGTCGGCGGTCGGATTTGATACTTTTAGACTAAATAGACGATTTGCAAAACTAACAATTATCATGTTGCGAATTATCGTTACGATATATATTGTTTTTGTAATTTTTGTTTGTTTCAATGGTTTTCCGAAATTCGAATCTCATCCGTTGTTTGGATTGTTTGATGCGGAGAAGGCGAGAAATCATTTGATTGTTTCGGTAATTATTGTAACGATAATTGTGATTTTGGTTGAGTTTAATTATCGTTACATTTTTATTGATTGCGTCAACAAATCGCGATTAGCTTTAAGGCGAAAAATATCGGGTTGGATTTTGGTAATTATTGTTACGGTTGATTTGTTTGTAGTAAATTCATGGATGATGATTTCGACGCCGTTTAGTCGTAATGATACGAAATCTTTGACGTTAAAGCTGATAGAATCTGATACAAACGATTTATTGGCGATTAAAGCGGTTGATGGAGGTAGTCGAAATTTTCCGATTCGTGTTTATCGGGATTATCCTTTTCGTTATCCGAGTCGATTTATGGAGTCGTCGTTGGATCGATTTGAGGAGATAATCAGTTGGGAGAAGTTGACGTTGTATCCGCGATATTCGTTTTTGGCTAAGGTTGGTTTATCGAATGTTCGGGGTTCGGTGATGCACAAGGATTATTACGCGGCGATGTCTCAAGTTTCGGCGGAGCGAAAAATCGTTGAAAATCGGGATGCGGCGGGATTATTTGAGAGTCATTTGGAGCAGTTAGGCGTGAAATATATTATTGCAGAGCGGGATTCTTTCGTGAAAAATAGAGATTTCAAAGCGGATAAAATAATTATTGATCTGAAAAATATTGATGGCGAGGATATTAGATTTCCGCTTGAATTTTCGATTTGGAGATTGAGAAATCCGAAGTTGCGAGAATATATTTTGTATGAGCCGAATCGAATTATATTTGACGTAAACGTGCGTGAAGAAACAGAAACGATAATGTTAACCGAGCAATATTGGAAAGGTTGGCGGGCGTTTGACGGAGATGTAGAGATTCCGATAAAGCCAGTTCGTAAAATTTTCAGAGCTGTAGAGTTATCAAAAGGCAAACACCGAATAACGATGATTTACGATCCTCTATTAATCAAGTTAGGCGGACTAATCGCGTTTATAGGAATTTTATCGGCGATTATATTTTGCGTTTTTTTTCCGATTAATTTATGGAGAGTATAATTTTGTAACCGTTCACGGTTTTCAAATTCCGATAATAGGGGAATTTTTAAACACGGATAATAACAGATAGGACGGATAATCGCGGAAAATGCAAATGGCGATTTTAATATTCATAAATTTATTTATTTAGGTTTATTTAGTTATAGTTGATTTGT
>JAITAZ010000492.1 GCA_031283825.1 Planctomycetaceae bacterium
CCTTCAAGCAGATTAACATTAAGACGATCAAGCGGACGATTGCCAAGCCATAAAAAAAATCGTTCCATATCGCGGCGGTATGCGGCTAACGTGTTGTCTGCAAGATGCACTTCGCTGGAGATATAAGCTAAAAAAGATTCAAGCCAATGTCCATGTGAAATGCCGGTTTCAATAATTTTAGGCGTAAGCCGCCGACGACGCGGATTGGTCATTTGTCGTTATTAGGATTAGGAAACGTAAATGATATTTTTATAAATTTGAATTTTCGTTACGAAAATTATGATTGAATCAACCAGCGGGTTTTCGTTTTGAATCGGCGAGTAATTTCTCAACTGCCGCGATGCTTTGTTTGAGTTCTTTTTCTGCTGATTCAACGGTTTTAGCTGAATTTGTATTATGAATTATCGGTTTTTTTGGATAATCTCGCCGCCATATAATTGCCAAATCGTTAAGTTCGCGCCAGTCGATAAATTCTACCGTTTCGTCGTAGTTCGATTCGGCGTCTGATTTGATTTGATATTCCCAAAATGCGAAATCTCTATTTGACAAAACGCTAAAGATCAATTGCGACCATTGGTCTAAATGTATATTTTGAGGAATTTTACGATAATGTCGAAATTTTTCAAAGTCTATTAGCGATGCGCCGGAATCGTTTGCGAGTTTAATCGCCGACTTGCTATCGCCGCTGAATCCAACCGCTTGAAAAGGATTATCCGACGACAAAAAAGCCGCCGTCGAAAATGTTAATTCAGTGCGAAATCGGACTGGGAGCAAGTTAAAAATACCGTTTAAAATAAGCGTCGGAGGCATTAAATTATGCGGACAAAATATCGTGCAAACCGAATCGAGCAACGATTGAAATAAACGCGAAATCGTTACCGCGCCGATTTCGTTGACGATTCGTTTTAGAATTTCCGTATTGCAAATTGTTTTATCGGGCGGAGTTTCCAGCGGATTTAATTTTGCAGGAGGTTTAGCGATAAAATTTAATTTTTGATCGCGGTTTAATTTGTCGTAAATCGCAATCGGATTATTCGCAAATTGAAAAAATACAGACGGCGAAATAATAAGAACGCGGACAAAAAATTTTTGAGATAAATTCAATGATGAAACTGTAGAAGTTGATGAAGTTGAAAAATTATTGTCTGGATGATTGATTATTCCGAGTGCGAAATCGCCGTAAGGCAGCGGATGAAAAAAAATATTTTCGCGATCAAATTGGATATACGTTTGAGAATCGTTTCCGGCAAGCCAGTTAGATATTTCGGTTATATCGGCGTTGCGCACGTTATCGGATTTCGCAACAATATCGACAACGCGCTTGCGATTTTGAACCGTTTGAACGTAAATAACAACTTGATCAATCCGACTCATTTTCGACTAATTTATTCTTTAGTTTTTACGGTATCATTTTTTTTCGATTCATTTTTTGCATTTGTTGCGACAACGGACGACGTTTGAGAATTCGGTTGAGGCGTTGGCGTTGAGTTTGGCGTTGCGGTCGAGTTTGTTGAACTGGTTGAGGATTCGGCTTTAGCGGATTTTTTGTATGATTCGCTGCGGTAATCTGTTTGATAGAATCCTGAACCTTTGAATACAATTGCTGCGCCGCCGCTAATCAATCGTCTTAATTTATTTTTTTTGCATTGAGGACATTTCTTGAGCGGCGTGTCTTTGATTCCTTGAAATTCTTCAAATTCGTGTCCGCAAGCGTCGCATTTATATTCGTAACTTGGCATAATTTTTATATCTTTTGGTAATTGTTGTTAATTTGGTAATTGGGTAATTAGTAATTTGTTATTTCGCAACTGTTCGCAGTTTCAAAAGGTTCGGAAGTATATCAGATTTTATTTACATGACAAGAGACGGGTAAAAAACAACGCAAATCAGAATATTTCATCAGAAGAATTTTAAAACCGTGAACGGTTACAAAAAATAAAAGCCTATGTTTTTTAAGGAGACGAAGTGGACTTTGGGGACGCGATAGTTTGAAATCAGTGGTTTAGCGACTCAAAAGTCAAAACAAATTTTCCGCTGATATATTATGAAATATTACATTTTTTTACTATCTGTATATAATGTGTCGTTTGTGTCGAGTAAATTTTAACGTTATTGTTTTGCGTTTGTTGATTGTAAAAAGATTGTAACCGTTCACGTTTTTTTAAAACCATATTATTTTTTGGAGGGACATTGGAGACAAAGGGGACTTAGGGGACACTGGGGACACACTAATTTAAAAACCATGATTAACGACTCAATAGAAAAAAACAGCTTTTAAAAAAGAGAAATTTTTTTTCTTTAAATTTTGTCCCCCGATGAGCCATCAATCCTAGATTTCAAACAAGAACGTCTCCAACGTCCCCAGCGTCCCCTAAGTCCCCCCAAAAATTATCTTTGGCTTTTTAAAACCATATTATTTTTTTCTTGTGAACGGTTACAAAAGATTTTAATTTTTTAGAAATTTATTTAGGGCGTTGGTTATGAGTTTAATAAATTATTATGAGGATGACAATCTTGTGTTTGATTCTGTGCATGGTTATATTCCATTTTCTGCGGCGGGAATTTCTGGCGAGGCGTCGGAGAGGGATATTATTGATTCGGCGTGGGTTCAGCGGTTGCGTCAGATACATCAATTGCAGACGGCGTGGTTTGTTTATCCTACCGCCGAGCATTCGCGATTTCAGCATTCGGTCGGCAGTATGCATCTTGCGTCTCGAGTGATAGATCGGCTTTATCCGAGTTTGGTTGATACTTGCGAGCAGATTAATTGTAACGAAAAATTACCGAGTCGAAATTATCTTGAGTCGTTAGTTCGGATGGCGGCGCTTTTGCATGACGTTGGTCATGGACCGTTTGGACATTTTTTCGATTCTCATTATCTTTCTAAATTTAATTTGAACCATGAGAAGCTTGGCGCGGAGATAATTCGTCGTGAGCTTTCGCCGATTTTGCGTAAAATTCGGCGGAATCCTCGCGGGGAATTCGATAAGAACGAGACTCTTGATCCTGAGCAAATTGCTTTTTTAATTATTCGTCCGTCTTTTGAGCAGTCGTCTGAATTTCCTTTTTGGTTACGATTATTGCGTTCGATTTTTTGCGGATTGTACACGGTTGACAACATGGATTTTGTGTTGCGGGACGCTTACATGACCGGTTTTGGAACGAGTATTATTGACGTTGACAGATTGATACATTATTCATTTTTTACGCCGGAAGGATTGACGATTCATCAGAAGGGGTTTGCGGCGTTGATTCGGTTTCTTAATGTTCGGGGCGAGTTGTTTCGGTCGATATATTTTCATCGGGACGTGCGGGCAATTGACCTTGCGTTGAGCGAATTATTTGAGCAGAGTTGCAGATATATTTTTCCGAATCCGTTTGAGCCGGATGTCGAATCGATACGTAATCCTCTTGAGTGTCTTGATGATTATTTGCGATTTACGGAGTGGTCGTTATTGGTGGACGTTTCGCGATTTGCTCAATCGTCTAATAGTGAGAAGCGTGCATTAGCGCCGTTGTGGCAAAAGTTTCTGACGAGGCAAATTCCTTTTTACATGGCGATTGAGAAGACAATTTTATTTCAATCTGACAAGGGCGAGCATACAAGTATTTTCGGCGACGAGTCAGTTTTAAAACAAATTATTATTTCAAAATTGCCGGAGCAATTGCGAACAATTGAATTTAAAATCGATTGTGCAAGACATCAGTTGAGAGGAGGAATTCAAAATGAAATTTCGGGCGGAGTTCAGCAGAATAATGTAAATGTTAAGAATTGTCTTTTTGATCCATCGACAAAAAAAATCCGTTTATTGGAAGATGAAGATTTATTTAGATACATTCCGCAAAGTTACAGAATCTGTCGAGTTTATGCGAAAACCCCCGACCATATTATTCCTCTAGCCGAAGCCATGAACCGAATCACCGACAACGCCGGATTCGATACAGAAACAAATATGTAATTAATAACTTATGTTACGCACTTGTTGCCTCCGATCAGGTAGGCGACCTTTCGCCGAAAGGTCGCGTTGCCGAAGGCAACGATAAAATGGATTCGACAATAATTAAAATCATTTCAGATTTACCGTCGGCTAACGCCGACGCGACCTTTCGGCGAAAG
>JAITAZ010000494.1 GCA_031283825.1 Planctomycetaceae bacterium
TTTGGTTGAAAAAATCTTGTTAGCAAACCTTAGTCTCTATTTTATTGACAAAAAGTAGATTTTGCAATGTAAATCATTTTATAATTTATATTTTTGTCGAAACATCAATTTCAACTCAAACGGGAGGGGGGTAAAACACCTCATTTTTAACAAATTGTAACCACTTGACACAAAATAAATCCCATCTATAATACTCCCCACAAGCGTCGATAACGACGATAAAATTTCTACTATTGTAGATCCCAAAATCGGGAACTCATACAATGTAAGGTCGATAACGACGATAAAATTTCTACTATTGTAGATTCGTGTGCGGCGGTTGCTTTATCGACTGCGTCGATAACGACGATAAAATTTCTACTCTTGTAGATATAATAATTCGGCAAAACCTCCGGCAGATAAGTCGATAACGACGAGAAATTTTCTACTATTGTTGTTTGCGTCGTCTAGCCCTGCAAGGTCTTGATGTCGATAACGACGATAAAATTTCTACTATTGTAGATATTACTCCCTTTATGATTCGGGTATTATGTCGATAACGACGATAAAATTTCTACTATTGTAGATAGGCATCGACCTGACAATCTTGTAGAGTAGGTCGATAACGACGATAAAATTTCTACTATTGTAGATAGTTCCATTGAGGTTTGAAATTAAAAAGTCGATAACGACGATAAAATTTCTACTATTGTAGATAGAACTGGGACAAAAGAGATAAATGTCATTTCGATAACGACGATAAAATTTCTACTATTGTAGATCTTGACCGCCGTTTGGGTGGTTGTTCGTGTCGATAACGACGAGAAAATTTCTAAAATAGCAGAAAACCACCCCAAAAACTAACTATTCGTTAGAAAATCAGGTAAAAAATACACAATGCGAATGGAATTTCTACCACTGTCACCAAAAAAAATTCTAAAATAAAACTCTACTAAAACAATTTACTAAAATAAACCCGTTTTTAGAAGTTCCCAAATGATAATTTGTAAATAACAATAAATTAACAATCATTCGTAGAGACGCAATGCTTTGCGTCTCATTGTTCGATCAAAAGATCACCGATAGAGACGCAAAGCTTTGCGTCTCTACATTTGGTTTAGCAATTTAAAAAAGCTAAAAGTCCCTAATAAATTGTTACTACACAAAATCCAAAACAAATTGTAATGCAAAATTTAAATTGTAATTTTTTTGATTTTCGAGATAAAAGTCTTTCCTCCTGTTTTTCGTGTGAATTTTACTACGAAAATGACATAGAGAAATTACGCACAATTATTGATACACTAGAGACGATGAATTATTTTCGCGGTGCAATATCCGACGTAATTCAATGTCATAAATATAATTCGTTTATTGCCAACTCTCCAATTAATAATATTTTTTGCAGTAAAAACGAAAGAATCCGCACAATAAATTTAGATGCAGAGGAAATTTTTGAGGAGGGATGTTTACGTTCAATTAACGATTTTATTTCTCTACCGTTGTTTAATGAGCGATCTCGCCGGATGAGTATATCAAACTGGACGGATTCCGAGCTTGCGTATCACGTATTGATTGACGATTCGGATTATTGTTTATGGCAGTACAAAAAAACAGACCATACTTCGGAAGATTGGTATATTGCTTTTGCACGTACTATTATGTTGATGAATGATATCTTGATTAAAAACGGATACTGCGATCAGATATATTTCGAGTATGGAGATAATGATTCAACAGCAGTAATACTCACAAAAGAAATGTTTCAATATCTTGCGGAAAGCAATATAATCGGTAATCGAATTGTTACCTTTCAGTAAACTTAATCTTTTTATAATAAAACAAATATGATCTTTGATTTTTTAAAAGCACAAGAACATGGCGGCGTTACGCCGACATCTTATTTTAGGAATAAAGACGGCTTTATCGGCGCTGATGATGAATGGATAAAACAACGAATAAACATTGATTGGGAAATACTTTCGCAGCCAAATTTATCGCGTTCCGACAGAGAAATTATTATTGTTGATTTTGGTTTCATCGCTCAATATTACGCTAGTAAAGGTACAATTAAATGTTTTGACTCATTACAGGAAGGTTGGTATCTTATCAAAAAAGGCGTCCTATATGATTACTGGAATCATAAAGGAAGAATGCGATTGACAGATTTTTGGGATGAAAATTCACGTAATAAAGTTGGTTTTTTAGGCGAAGTAACAGAATTAAAAAATATTCTCGGAGCTGGTTTTATACTTGCTCCAATTGAGACTTTTGATTTGTTCGATTTAGTGATCAAACAAATTGAAACTCAATACATATCATGGAATGACGATGATTTTTATCCAGAATACCTCGTTAGACTTTATAGTATGTTACAAAAAAAATCTGAATGGAAAAGTCTAATTGCGCGTCCGCGCCGACGGTGGAATCATCCGTTTAGAGATATTTTTGAACATTGGAATAACGAAACGAAACTGGCACGCGATATAACGGCAATGCTTGATTATCATGTCAAATGGAATAGCGGTTTTTCACAAAATCATCGTTCAGAGTTTGATTCTCATTTTACTATGATTAATCCATTTGAGCTTCATGTATTGGAACATGTCAGATCGCAGCTTGGATTAACTACGCCGAAAGTTGATCACATACTTACCCAAAGTCCGTTCTATCCGTTTCCTGATATTGTAAAAAATATTAGTAGCGATGAAATCTATGCAAAAGATGAATTGTTGCGAAAATTTGTTGAGAAAAATCGCGATTGGTGTAATGGATTGAATGACGAATATAAACAACTTGATATTGAAACCACTTATGTTAAAGAGACAAATAATTTATCGGTCTCGACAAATATGAGTTCTAAAGACGGATTATCTTGTGAGAAATCGCGATTGCGAGCGTATATTTTTTCAATGGACAAATTCAGAGAGTATTTTGGTTATTGTGATTTATCAATTATTGAGACGTTAAATATTCCATCGTATTTGAGCGTTGGCAATATTGATTTCAAACGTGGTCTTACTCGTTTTTTAGAAGGACGCGACGCCGAACCAAACAGACCAGTAGAAGAGTATATTAGCGCATGGGAAATTATTTGTAATCACGTTGGTCAAAGAGTCAAAATTGACGAGTTTACAAATCTTGGCGTTATTTCGGCGGATTTCTTTGCGTCTATTCTGGCGCCTATCGAATTTTTTCCCGATATAGACAATATCATTGTGTTTGTCGCAGATTTTGAAATGATACGATCAATAGTAGAATCAATGTCGATTCAGCCGAATAATAACTCGTCTAAAGAAAATAAAGACGATACCGGATTAGGTCTTGGTTTATTGTTTCAATTATCTGGTCTTGTTCAATCTTTTCAAGACGCCAATACTAACAATCAATATTGTGATCAGGATTTGCAAAAGGCGGCTGTCGGTTTAACCTCTCTTTTGATACAAGCGTATAAACAAAAAAAAGACATTATTATATTTTTTGATCAAAATCAATTTGATTAAAACTCTACGCAACGTTGAGGTCGTGATTGATAGGCGAAAATAATATTCGTTACAAAAATTCTGCTTAAATATTTATGTGGATCGATTATCTTGTAGTTTATTATTTGTTTAATATAATTGTCTTTTGCACTTAATTTTTACTGCTTTTTGAATTTGTTATTTGATTGAAATTCACAAGACATTATTACGTTTTGTTATTTATTTTTTTTAGAATTACGATGTGTGGAATAGTCGGATATATTGGTTTTCAGAATCCAATTGATTTTCTTTTGCGAGGTTTGCGATTGCTTGAATATCGCGGTTACGACAGCGCAGGCATCGCGACTGTTGACACGAACCGCACAATTCAAATTGCGAAAACTGCCGGTCGTGTCGAATCGCTTAACAAGTTGACGCATTCGAAACGCTTGCATGGCAACGTAGGCATCGGTCATACGCGATGGGCGACGCACGGTTTGCCGACGCAATTGAACGCTCATCCGCATTTAAGTTATGACGGTTCGGTTGCGGTTGTTCATAATGGCGTGATTGAAAATTATCAATCAATAATGAATCAGCTAACCAAACGCGGAATAAAATTTTCAACTCAAACAGACACTGAATCGTTGGCTCATTTGATTGCGTTTTATCTTAACGAAGAGATTGCCAAGTTCGGCGATAAAATTCAGACTAATGAATTATTGCCGAGAGCGGTTAATCTTGCTATTTCTCAAATACAAGGCACGTATGGAATAGCGGTAGTTTTTCGCGACTATCCCGATGTGATGATCGGCGCGAAGTTAGGAAGTCCGTTAATTATCGGAGTTGGCAGAGGAGAAAATTTTCTAGCCAGTGATTTAACGTCTCTTGCGGGCAATACGGATCATGTAATTACTCTTTCTGATCATGAGCTTGCGTTTATGACGGCTGATAAAATTTCTATTCGGCATCGCGACGAGGGCGAAGTTAATCGTAACATTGAGATTCTTGATATTGATCCGCTTCAAGTTGATCGCGGCGGCTTTGAGCATTACATGTTGAAAGAAATATTTGAGCAACCAGACGCGGTGCGTAATACGTTGCGAGGTCGTTTAGATTTTGATTCTGTTACGGCAAAATTCGGCGGATTAAATTTGACGGCACAACAGTTAATGAATGTCCAACGAATAATGATGACAGCATGTGGAACGAGTTGGCATGCGTCTCTTGTTGGCGAGTATCAGATAGAGTCTCTTGCGCGGATTCCGGTCGAGGTGGAATATGCGAGTGAGCTTAGATATCGTAATCCTCCGATGGAGAGGAATACGCTTTTATTTGCTGTAACTCAAAGTGGCGAAACTGCCGATACAATTGCGGCATTAAGAGAAATGAAACGTCGAGGTTTTCCAACGGCGTCGATTTGTAATGTCGTGGGCAGTTCGATTTCGCGAGAGTCCGATGGAGGAATTTATCTTCATGCGGGACCGGAAATCGGCGTTGCGTCAACGAAGACGTTTACGTCTCAATGTACGGTTTTTGCGATGTTGGCGTTGTACTTGGGGCGTCTTCGACATATTGATTATGAGTTCGGGCGTAAGTTGATTGACCAGATAAATAATTTGCCGAATTTGATAACAATTGCTCTTCAGACAAACGAACAAATTAAGACAATTGCGAGTAAATATTCGCATTGTGATAATTTTTTATTTCTTGCGCGGCATTATAATTTTCCGGCGGCGTTGGAAGGCGCGCTTAAGCTCAAGGAGATAAGTTACATTCACGCGGAGGGATATCCGGCGGGAGAGATGAAACATGGACCTCTAGCGTTAATTGACTCAAAAACGCCAAGTGTTTTCATTGCGCCGGAGTGTTATGTTCATGGAAAGACGTTGTCGAATATGCAAGAGATAAAAGCTCGTGGAGGACCTGTTATTGCAATTATCACGGAAGGCGATAATAAGACAAAAGAAGTAGCCGACGATTATATTGAGTTACCAAAGATTGCCGAATTTTTGCAACCGATTGTTTACAATGTTCCGCTTCAACTTCTAGCCTATCATATTGCCGTCTTACGAGGCTGCGACGTAGATAAACCAAGAAACCTAGCTAAAAGCGTAACCGTTGAATAAAAACCAGCGGTTTTAAAAACCTCTTGAGCGGTTACAAAAAACTGTTGTCAAATAGTTACAATTTTTTTATTCTGTGCAAAATATTTATCCGACTTTTATATCTTTTGGCAAATCTAGTCCAACTTCTTTTATTGTATCGAGAATTCCTTTTATGATTTTTTGTACATCGACTTTATCCATTCTTGCTTTGTATCCGACTAATAATCTGTGATTTAAAACTGACGACGTAACAAATCTGACGTCTTCAAATCCTACTGACGGGCGACCGTTTATTAACGCCGCACTGCGTGAGGCTTCGGCAATTGCAATTGCGGCTCTAGGCGACGCTCCAAAAGTAACATATTCTCTTACAATCG
>JAITAZ010000620.1 GCA_031283825.1 Planctomycetaceae bacterium
TTTTTGATTAACTTTGTGATCGATCAAACGGGTTATCCGCCGGAGGTTGTCGATTTGGATGTTGATTTAGAATCTGATTTAGGAATAGACAGTATTAAAAAAGCTCAATTATTTGGAGAGATCGGTCAATATTTTGACATTAAGCCAAATGAAAATTTAACGCTTGACCAATTCCCAACGTTGAGAAGCGTAAAA
This sequence comes from Planctomycetaceae bacterium, assembly GCA_031283825.1. Taxonomy (GTDB): domain Bacteria; phylum Planctomycetota; class Planctomycetia; order Pirellulales; family Thermoguttaceae; genus WRKP01. The sequence goes on from JAITAZ010000620.1 coordinate 196, forward strand.
GATTTTTTGATCGGAAATTCGGAGACGACGACAAATTCAACAATAAACGTTGCGCAAAATCTGCCGGAAACGACGGAGTCTATCAAGCCGAAAATTTCAACCGATACAATTAACGTTACAAATAATAATCCGCCGACAGAAAATTTATCAAAACGAGTTTTAAACGAGTCGGAGATTGAATCGTTTTTGATCAATTTTGTAATCGATCAAACCGGTTATCCGCCGGAAGTCGTCGATTTGGATGTAGATTTAGAATCTGATTTAGGAATAGACAGTATTAAAAAAGCTCAACTATTCGGAGAAATCGGTCAATATTTTGACATCAAACCAAACGAAAATCTAACGCTAGACCAATTCCCAACATTAAAAAGCGTAAAAGATTTTTTGTTACAAAATTAAATTTGCATCCGATTTTTTTTCGATGGGTGAAAATTCTAACGAATTTTTACCCATCGCTATTTTGTGCAAACCGCTACGCGGTTAAAAATCGGGTAACCGTTCACGGTTTTAAAAATTCGGAATTCGGAATTCGGAATTCGGAATTTAAAAAACCGTGAACGGTTACGATTTATTAAAGTAAAAATTATTTATTAAAATCAAAATTTAATTTTTAAAAAAATTCTCTCTGTGTTCTCAGTGTTTTAAAATTAATTTTTAGCGATTCCCTAAAGTCATTTCTGTCCCTAATGTTCCTTAAAAAATATTTCTATTTCTCGTTTTGCGGATTCTTTACTGTCAGAGGCGTGAACTAGATTTTGACGCTTGCTCATTGAAAAATCACCTCTAATCGTTCCTAACTCGGCTTCGATTCCATTGGTTGCGCCGATCATCTTGCGTACTACCGAAATCGACTCTTCACCCTCAAGTATTATTGCAACAACCGAACCGCTCGTAATATATTCCTCAAGCTCTGGATAAAACGGCTTGTCAATATGATCAGCATAATGAACCTTTGAAAGCTCCGGCGTTATCTCAAACATACGCATCTTGACAATTCTTAACCCCTTCCGCTCAAAACGACCTACAATCTCTCCACACAACCGGCGTGAAATCGCATCAGGTTTCAGTATAACTAACGTTTGTTCCATTTTGGTTTTTTCCTCTTTTATTTTTTTGAATTATTTTTTGTTACAATAATTATTCATTTGAAAACGCTCACAAAACGTATTCGTCGAAATTTTTTGGGACGTGTTTACTTAAAATTTCGCACCCGTTTTTTGTTACTAGAATATCGTCTTCGATACGAATTCCTCCCCAGTTTTTGATATAAATTCCGGGTTCAACAGTCATAACCATTCCGGCTTTTAGAATTGTGTTATCTTTCAAATTGAATCTTGGATTCTCATGAATTTCTAATCCTAACGAATGTCCTAAACCATGTCCGAAATTTTTTCCATATCCGTGATCTGCAATGATATTGCGGGCAATTGCGTCTATTTCTTTGCATTCTTTACCCGCTTTTATCGCCTTGATCGCTTCTGCCTGAGCTTTCAAAACAATATTATAAATTTTTTTCAACTTAATACTTGTCGGCTTTAGAATCAACACTCTCGTTAAGTCGCTCATGTATCCATTGACAATCGCCCCCCAATCGATAAGCAGTAATTGCTCTTTTGTAATATCATAATCTCCCGGAATCCCATGAGCCATCGCCGCACGCTTGCCCGAACATACAATCGACGCAAAACTCTTTTCGCTCGCACCATGCTTTCGCATCCGATATTCAAGCTCGTCGCGGAGTTCCGTTTCAATCATTGCCGCCCGCTCGGCAGATTTAACAACTTTAGACACGCTCCACGATACCTTATTACGAATATCCACAAACGCATTATAAGCCGAATCAATCGCTCGACAGATTGCTTCGATTTCAATCTGGTCTTTAATCTGACGTAACTCCGCAACAAATTCATTCACCGGAACAATCTCAATTTTCGGTAACGCCTCAACTATTTTATTATACTCGCGTACCGTCATCGATTCCGATTCTACGCCAAGTTTACCGCCGCTCTTATTAGAAACAATAAAAGAGTTGATAACCTTATAATGCTCGCCCAAATGACAAATTTGAACGTCAATATCTCGACATTCTTCACAAATTTGAATCTCATATCGAGGATCGCTAATCAACGTCGCGCCGCCTTTAGACAAACAGAGATAACCCTCCCCGCCAGTAAAACCTGTAAGATAACGAATATTAACCGGATTAGTTACAAGAAAAACATCAAGCCGCTTTTCCCGCAATCGCGATATAATTTTATCGCGTCGAATTTGATAACAGTCAGAATAAGTTGATTTCATTTTTTTTTAATGCCAAGAAAGTAAAAAGGTAAATTCAGTATTCGGAATTATGTTGAAATTTTTTAAGGAAGGCAAGATTATACATTAGTCTTGCAACAATTCAACAGAACACAGTAATTATTCAACAGAAAATTTATTTTGGGAATTATTATGAATATAATTTTTATAAATGCACATTAAATAATCATCATTTGCAAATAACAATAAATTAAAAACCATTCGTAGAGACGCAATGCTTTGCGTCTCTATCAGTGATCTTTTGATCGAACAATGAGACGCAAGGCATTGCGTCTCTACAAAGAATGTTGCCCCATTGGTGGGCGACTGTAAATCGGAGAAACACGAAAGACACGAAAAAACACGAATGACACGAACCTGATAATTTTCGTGTCTTTCGTGAAATTTCGTGTAGTTCGTGTTGCAAAAATAAAAAAAAAACCTTTAACCAACTTTAACCATTAACCAACATTAAAAAAATGTTCAAGAAACTTTTTAACTTATTGTCCAAGAGCGTTAAAAGCTCTTCGGTAACAACTCCAATTAGAAATCGCAAGTTGCGATTTGAATCACTGGAATCGCGCGAATTGCTATCAGTATCGGTTGCTGAATTCGACACGATTCGTAACCAATACGCCGACCTCGAATTGTCGGCGAATATGTCCGACTACAATGTCATTGAAATCACGGCGGATCAATTGATTAATTACGTTAATTTGGACAACGCTATTGCATCAGCGAAAGCAACAGAAGGCGTAAACGATTTGATCGTTATCCGTACTACCGCTGATAAAAATTCTATTTCTTATTCAAATACGGAAATTGATTTTTCAGCTACGACTTACGGTAGCGTTACCATTGTTTCGCTGGGCGAGAAACCTTTAGAAATTTCTTCTGTTGAGGTTTCGAATAAAGCAAAAGTTGGTCTTGCCGGTTTGAAAGTTACCGGAAATG
>JAITAZ010000194.1 GCA_031283825.1 Planctomycetaceae bacterium
AAAAAACCCAACAATCCCACTACCAGATTTCAACGACGCATACCAAACACAACGAGTCCTAGAAGCCGCCCTAGTCGCCGCAAACGAAAAAAGATGGGTTAAATTAGATGAAATTAAATAAAATTCGGAATTCGGAATGAAATTCGGAATTCGGAATTAAAGAATGAGAAATTTTTTGTTTTTTCTATTGAGTTGTTTAATCACAGATTTTAAATAAAAACGTTTCCAATGTCCCCTAAAAAACGTGATCAGTTACAAAAAAGCTAATGATATTTTTTCAAGGGACGTTAGGAACAAAAAACTTTTAACTTGTGATTAACGACTCAAAAGACAAAATAAAATTCCGAATTCCGAATTTAATTCCGAATTCCGAATTCCGAATTCCGAATTTAAACAACACCAACAATAAAAATTAACAAGAAGAGGCTTTTTATGTCGCTTTGGAAAATTGCATTTCGCAGTATTCAATTTCGTTATTTGTCGTCGATATTGACGGCGTTTTCGATGTCGCTTGGAGTTGCTTTGATCGTAACGGTTCTTGTAATTCACGGCGTTCTTGAGACGTCTTTTAATCGCAGTTCTCAAGGTTACGACTACATAATTGCAGGCAAAAGCAGTCCGCTCGACGTAGTGCTTAGCACGGTATTTTATATTCGTCCGCCGGTCGGAGGCGTGTCGGATACATACTTGCAAAAATTCCGTCGCGGCGAATATCGTCATTTAGTTGACGAAGTAATTCCGCTTACAATCGGACATCACTTTCGCGGCGCAACAATAGTCGGAACAACACCCGCACTATTCGAGAAATTACGATTCAGAGGAGATCAACGCTACTCATGTCTCGAAGGAAACTTTTTTAAAGAATCCGACCCATCCCATTACACCGCTGTCATCGGTTCACAAGCCCGCAAAAAAACCGGCTTGAAAATCGGCGACACATTCACCCCGCAAGGTATGCCAAACCCCGACGGAAGTGTTTCTGAAGACCCCGACGACGATCACGCGCCATTCAAAGTAGTCGGAATAATGAATCCAACAGGAACGCCAAACGATAACGTGATTTTTGTCAATATCGAAGGATTCTACGATATGCATCAAGTTCAAAATAAAGATCAAGATCGAGATCGCACGCACGATCACAAACACGAAAAAAGTTACACCGCGCTCTTGTTATTTCTTGCTAGAAACGTAATCAAACCAGAAGGTACGGCAATCGATCCGAAGTCGCCAGATTTCAACCCGTCCGCCGCAATGCAAGAACGAGCTTATGTCAATATGAGCGCAACGGAACTGCCGGCATTACTCGACGAAACGCCGGATATTCAAGCAGTTTCGCCGGTCAATGAAATTGCGATGTTGCTGGAAAATATCGTGGGCAATATTCAAATGGTGTTGCTGTTTCTTGCGGTAATGGTCGTTGTCGTTGCAGGAATCGGGATGATGGTAAGTATCTACAACTCGATGAGCGAAAGGAAACAAGAAATCGCAATTATGAGAGCACTCGGAGCAAGACGATTCACGGTGATGTCAATAATACTTTTGGAGTCGATTCTACTTTCGCTAGGCGGCGGTATTCTTGGATTGCTTTTAGGTCATGTGTCGATTGGCGGTATTAGTCCTTGGATTTCACAATACACCGGAATAATTGTACACGCTTGGGATTTCCAATTAAACGAATGCTTCCTGATTCCGGGTCTTGTCATTTTGGCGTCGATAGTAGGCTTTCTACCCGCCGCCGTAGCATACAAACAAGACGTAGCAACATCGCTAGCACCATAATTAGAGTCAAAAAGATTTCGTTGATTCAAAACAGTAAAATTTTTGGTAACGATAATTTTTTTGTAATATATCGGTGAAATTTTTCGGTGAAATTTTTATTTTTTCCAAGACAAGAGTCGAAAAAATTTTTCTCTGATAGTTACCATAATTTTTCCTATTAACCCATATCAAAAAAAATGTCCAAAGAATTTGATCAAGTATTAAGTAAAGTAACAAATGAGGATTTAGGCGAAACTGGCGTGCGTGTAGGTTATCGTGCGGTTAGTGTTTTGGCGATAATTGGTTTTGGCTTATCGCTTTTGACTCCGTTGATGCTTTTGAGTACGTGGTTTGTGCTTTGTCCTCTTTTAGGATTAGCGTGTGGTGTTTGGGGTCTTATTCGGATTTTGTCGTCGCCGTTTGATTATACTGGTCGGTGGCTTGCTTTAACGGGCATAGCGCTTTCGATTTTATTTGGCGCGGTTGCTGGATTGTGGGGATTATGGCAACATTATTATTCGGTTCCGGTTGGTTACACGGTAATTGACTTTTTAGAATTTCGACCGGACGCGGATAAATATAAAAATAATAAGCTAAATATAAGTCCGCGAATTTACGAGTTAGCGATGGAGCATCGTAAAGTTTACATTCGAGGATACATGATGCCCGGAAATCAATTAGCGGGTATTCAAGATTTTATGATGGTACGTTCAAAAGCGCATTGTAAATTTTGCGCGCCGGAGAAAAATCCATTTGACATGGTTACAGTGCATTGCAACGGAAAACTACGTGCAGATTTCAGAATGAACGCCGTAAGCATCGGAGGTGAAATATACCTAAACGAAGACTTCCGATACGGACAATTACCTTTCCACATCGACGCCGATTTGTTCAGGTGATTTTTTTAGAGTCGTAGTTGTAGTAGTAGAGTAGGCGTTGATGTTTTAAAAAATTGACGTAACTGTTCACGGTTTTTTAATCACGAATAATTAGGGGAATTAGAAATGAATGATATTATTTTTTCGAGTCGAGTTTTTAAGGTTGTCAAGCGATTTATAACAGGTCGAAGCGGCGTGCAGCTTGAGCGTCATATTATTGTTCATCCTGGCGCGGTGGTGATATTGCCGGAGTTGAGTGATAATCGAATTGTTTTAATTCGGCAGCATCGTGTTTCTGTTGACGGAGAACTAATTGAATTGCCTGCCGGAACAATGGAACCAAAGGAAGAACCAATAATCACGGCAAGGCGAGAACTAATCGAAGAAACCGGTTACTCGGCAGAATCGGTGTCTCATATTATGACGTTTTTATCTTCTCCCGGATTTATAAAAGAAGAAATGCATTTATTTCATGCAACTGGTTTAATTGCAGGTCCAACGGCAATGGAAGACGGAGAAAAAATCGAATCGCTAATCGTCTCGCTAGACGAAGCTATGAAAATGATTACCAAAGGCGAAATCAAAGACGCAAAAACAATCATAGGTCTCTACTGGTTACATAATAAACAAGCATAATAATTAACTCATGTTACGCACTTGCTACCCCAGATCAGGTAGGCGACCGCCGACTCAGGTAGGCGACCTTTCGCCGAAAGGTCGCGTTGCCGAAGGCAACGATAATATGGATTCGACAATAATTAAAATCAATTCAGATGTACCGTCGGCTAATGCCGACGCGACCTTTCGGCGAAAGGTTGCGAACCTACGGTCGCCTACCAGATCTGTGATCAACCTGATCGATAAACCTGATCGATAAACGACTACGGAATAGTTACAATATTTAAAAACCGTGAACGGTAACCCAAAAGAAATATTTACTACCTTTCAAAGAATACGCAGTAATTTCTGTTGACAAAATTATAAAAAACTAGACATTCCCTCGACTCGAAATTTTAACATGTCGCATGAAAAATATTTAAAACCTTCGGTAATTCGTTCAATAAAGCGTCTTGATTTGCGCGCTCAATTTATTATTAGAGGATTCATGCACGGTTTACATTCTAGCCCTCTTCACGGATTCTCCGTCGAATTTAGCGAACACCGTAAATACTCACAAGGAGACGATCCAAACGATATAGATTGGCTCGTTTACGCAAAAACAGAAAAATATTACGTCAAAAAATACGAGTCTGAAACAAATTTATTCGGCTACCTTGTTGTCGATACAAGCCGCTCTATGGGATACACCTACAGACAAGAAATGACAAAATTTGAATACTCAATTTGTATCGCCGCCGCACTCGCATATCTGATGATTCATCAACAAGACCCCGTCGGACTAATCACCTTCGACAAACAAATCGTTAAATCAATCAAGCCCAAAGCAAGCCGTAAACAATTAGGCGAAATAATTTCAATTCTATCAAATCTCGCACCAACCGGATTAACCGATATTTCATCATCCGTAACACAACTCGCCGCCGTACTACGACGCCAAAGTTTGGTAATGATCTTCAGCGATCTACTCGGAGATATTGAAAAAATCCTACGAAGCCTACACCAATTACGACACTCAGGAAACGACGTAATCCTATTCCACATCCTAGACGAAGCCGAAGCAAAATTTCCTTTTCACGGACAAATCGATTTCCTCGACCCCGAATCAAACGAAAATATCACCGCAAACGCAGACGAAATAAAAATCGATTACATAAATTCTATAAACGATTTCAAAAATCGAATCCAACGCGATTGCGCAAAAAGTAAAATCGATTACGTCCCGCTAGATACAAGCATACAGTTCGATAAAGCCCTAATCGAATACCTAACAAGACGAAACGGAAGACGATGATTGTTATAGCTGGTAGTAATTGTATCAGTTGTATCAGTTGTAGTAACCACAGTAGAGAATAAACAACGTAAATTAGAACAAAATTTTTCAACATAAAACGATACCTTGTAGTTGTACGATATGTTAAATAGATAATAATAAACCAAAACCTAAACCGCTCGTATTTTAATTTTAAATAAATCGCCAGATTAAATATTCAATCATGTTACGCAGTAGTTGCCCGTCAGTATGCAATATTGTTTTTTTGTAACCGTTCACGAAATTTTTTATCGAAAAAATTAAAAAGTAAATAGTTACAAATTAACAAATGTAGAGACGCAATGCCTTGCGTCTCATCGTTCGATCAAAAGATCCGATGTAGAGACGCAATGCCTTGCGTCTCATTGTTCGATCAAAAGATCACCGATGTAGAGACGCAATGCCTTGCGTCTCTACATTGGGTTTAGCAATTCAAATCTGAATTGATTTTAATTATTGTCGAATCCATTTTATCGTTGCCTTCGGCAACGCGACTAAAACTGCCTACGGAATAGTTACAATATTTAAAAACCGTGAACGGTTACAAAAAAATAAACAAAAATGACGCTTTGCGGCTAATGAGATTGCCAGATAACTTTGGCGATCACGTGAAAAAATAAGTGGTCATTTTTTACCGTGTAAAGTAACAACTATTACAACTAATACAACTCTCAATGCCGCGTATTCATAAATTTGATAATGGACTTATTTTACTAGCGGATTCTGTTAGTTGGGCGGAATCTGTATCTTATGTATTATCTGTTC
>JAITAZ010000065.1 GCA_031283825.1 Planctomycetaceae bacterium
ATTTCCAACAGCTCCGGCTATTGCAATCGTAATAATCGACGATTCATTGAGCGAACCAATCGACAGTTTTTTCGCGTCAATAATCGAATTGTAAATATTCGCGTGCGTATTCAAGGAAAGCGAATTGAACGCAATCGACGCGCCGACGGCAGTTTTTCCGCCAATCGCAATTCCTCCGCCAATCGCTAGAATAAACGCCGAATCTTTCGCATTCGCGTTTACATCGCCGACTGTAGCCGATTTCTTTTTCAGATTTGCTTTTTCGATATTTACAATCGTGTCGTCTGCCAATAAATTAACCGACACGCTGCCCGCTACTTGCGTCCCTTGCGTTGACGACGTCCCCGAACCTCCGAGCGATGCCGAAATAACGGTACCGCTGCGAGTTGCGTTTACGTCTAAACTTGAGAACTCAATTTGATTCTCGACGTTTTTTGTTTTCGGCAGAATATACGCAAACGTTTCGCCGTCAAGAATATTTACGCCGAATGCGCCGGCGAATCCGTTGTTTTTATCTTGCGTTAATTGAGCGTTTATTCCGCCTGCAAGCGAAAGGTCAAGCATTTTGTTTTCGGCGAGTATTTTAATGTCGTCCGCTGAGATATTTACGTTTCCGCTTATTCCCGCCGAAACAAATTCAGATAAAACATTCACTGTTGCCGCGCCCGCAATTCCAAGTCCGGTTTTCGATTTTGCAGATTCGGTAGATTCAGTTGACGGCGGAGTCGGCGCTTGATTTGTAACTTCTGTGATTTTTTTGGATTCATCACTTTCTTCGTCGAACAACCAATGCATCATGTCGGCAAAATCAATTTCATCATCGTCGTCGTTATTTCCCGTATCCGGCGTTTGCGGTGTTTCCGGCGTTTGCGGCTTTTCTTGAGTACGGGCAGAACCGGCTAATCCTAACGTTAAATTTATTCCTTCCAAAATCGCTTTGACATTTACGTCGCCCGAAACAACCGAATTTGAAGTCGTATTAGCAATAGTTTCAACAGAATTATCTCCTTTTATTGTTGCCAAATTACCATCGCTGTTCATCAAATTACCCCAAACCGCATGAGATTGCCGGTCTGTAATCGAAATGATACCGGAAACTCCGATGCCGGTTGTTCCTTTAATAAAACCTCCCGAAATTCCGATGCGGGCATAAAAATCGTCGGCGATAATATCGACAGAATTTGCTTTAATTTTTGCGGCGTCGTCGATTTTTGCAAGCGTGTAAGATTCATAATAACTCACTCCGAACATTCCCTCCAATCCGGTATTTCCCGCCTTTCCGCCAGCAACGGTAATGTCAACTTCTATAGCGGTATTATTCGCGTTCACACCAAGCTCGGCAACGTTAATATCTCCGCCGTCGATTCTTGCAATCGCCGTATTCTTAATAAACGACCCCAGAACCGCCGCACCTACGGCAGTTTTACCTTCGTTACCATACATCGCCTGCAAAATCGGATCATCTTTTCTCTTGGACGACGATATCTCAAGAGGCGATGGCATTCTCGCTAAAAACGAATTAAAACTACCGACAAGATTCGCATATTCTACTAGATTCAAAGCATTCACGGTAAGATTCGGTTTTACATTAGCATCAGTTCCTCCGATAGTAACGCCGTCCTCAATTTGCGCAACGGAATTATTATCAACAGAAATCAACGTAAGCATCAACGCCGCGCCAGCATTTTCGCCGTCTGCCGTAGCTTGCGCCCACGTGTTAAGAAAAGATTCAAGACCAAGATTTTCTCCAGTAACTTCAAAAATATCAAGTATTCCCGATACGCCGCCTTGATCTTGCGAGCCTTCCGTTACTACCAAGTTGCCCAAAATTTCTGAAAAGTCGTCGGTGTTTGCAAATAATCTATAAATATTTATTAACGGATATTCTATTGTGTAAGGCATTTCCGTTGTCGAATCAATTAATATATCGCCGCTTGCAGAAATTTTTGCGCCGCTTTTAACAATAACTTCAGTATCATTTTCTACAAAGATAATCGGAACAGAAAAAGAAATCGCGGTATCTTTTTTGGCGTCTTGTTCAGTTTTATTATTGTTAGCGTCAACGCCCGTCTCGTTTTTATATTCTCCGACACTCGCAGTTACCGAAGCTGTAAAAATATTTTGCGTGTGCGCGGTAATTTTAATATCTTTCGCTGATAAAACTGCATTTCCTCCAATTTCAATATTTGTCGCGACATCATCGACTAAAACTCCAATCGCGCCAGCAAGTCCGAATTGACTAAACGGATTATTCGCCTCCGGATCTTTTCCCGTAATTTTCTTTTTAATTTTAGCCCAAATTCCAACGATTTGCTCTTTGACAGCATTTTTAAGATTACCCGGAAGGTCAAGAGCATTTTTAAAATCTTCAGCCATCGACAAAGACGCGCCGATGTTGTTACTCTCTGTAGAAGTGTCGGCAGAAATAATAATATCGCCTCCCGCCGTTAGTTTACCATCAACCTTTACCGACGTATTCGCCTCCGTAACTAACGCCGCAACTGCAAGTCCAAACAACGATTCGCCGCTTCCGCCTTCAACTTCAATACCGTAAGCTCGTTTTGTATTCGCGTTAATTTCAATGTTTTCACCCGAAGTTAAATTCGCGCCATTTTGAATATCAACATTATTATTCGATTCCGCTATTCCAAACGAAAAAACTATATTTACCGGAATTTTATTTATACCAGATTCGCTCGCACTGGTAGTAATATCTGTTGAGGCAGTCGAAGTAATAAACAATCCGCTAGATTCTTTTCCGTTTAACTTGGTTTTATTTGTTGCTTTCGCGGTTAAACTAGCACTTCCGCCAATCGTGATTGACGACTCCGCAACAACTCTCACGCCCGAACCCGCCAATATCTTACCTATCGAACCAAAATGCGCTTGAGCATTTGCGCTTGCAACAATGTCAATATTTTCTTCAGCTTCAAGAATACCGTCAATTGTAATTTTTGCAGCGGCTCTGTTATTGCGTCCGGTAGCTATAGCACCTATCGCTTTGTCCTCAATAATTTTTACAAGACTCTGAAGACCTTTAACTATTTTATCGCCGATTGCATCTGCTGTAAGTTCGCTATCTTCGTCGTCGTTTTCAACCTCATCGTCAATTACTCCGCCGCTTGAAACAATCGCGCTAATCAAAATATTTTTACCTTTAATCACCGACAAACCGTCAATAGAAATTTCAACCGATCTATCAGCGCCAATGTCCAACGTATTACTCCAATCGTTGTCTTCCGCTAAAAGAATAACATCGCCTGTTCCCGCATTTATTTTAGTGCTAGTCAAAAATATAGAACCATTTGTTGCAATAGAAAAATCGACATTGTTTGTATTAAAAATTCCTGTAATTGTTGTCTTTCCCCTCTCACCCGCATTATATGTGTCAATGAAAGCACCAGAGATATTTGAAGAACCGCTTCC
>JAITAZ010000087.1 GCA_031283825.1 Planctomycetaceae bacterium
GTATTGTTTTCTCAATTTCTTGCAAGATTGATTTATTCTTTTCTAGATCGAGAGGATGCTCAAAAATATTGAGAGACTGATAAATATCGGCAATTTTTTCATCAATTGTATCGCGCAACACAATAGCGATAATGTCAACTGTTTTGGGTTTGCGAAGACCTAATCGACTAATGCGACCAAGCCATTGTTCCATATCAATTGCCTTCCAAGGCAACGAATAAAACACAAGAGCATCAGCAATTTGAAGATTATAAGATTCGCGAGCGTCGTTATGCGCAATAAGAATTTTATGTTTATCGTTCCAAAATTGCTCTACTATAGAGCGATTATTTTTCTGAATATTTTTTTCATGCTGATCGTTTTCGATCTCGTTATTATCGCGGTTTCGGCGTTCTTGTCGCAGTTGAAGTATATCGAATTTTTGATTAACTTCTGTCAAACATCGTCTGATTTGTTTGGTTAAATAGTCAATGGTTGGGTTGTCTTGTGCGGCGATAATAATTTTTCGACTACTGTCTTCTGCAAAAAATTCAATGAGATAATCGAATAATTCATCGAGTCTGGCGTCGCCTTGTTCTGGCGTGCATAATGTTCGCAGCTCGGTTAAGTTATTTACGTAACGTGCAAATTCAGGATAACGGTTTGTGTTGCGATAATCATCTATTCTATCGATTAGAGTTTGTCCTCCGACAGTCGCTCTTCGGGCAAATAATGTTGCGTTTTCTTCTTCGATAACGCCGTTTTCCAACATTTCGCGTAATAAATTTCCAGATTTATTGATACGTTTAATATCATTTTCTAACGGTTCAAAACGTCGAATTTTGGGTTTACGTTGCGGCAATGCTTTGGGAAAATCTAACCGGCGTGAACGCAACATCTGAACTGATTCTAATTGCGGACTCTCGCCAAGCAAGTCTGACAATTCCGCTTGATCCGGATTGAGCATTTTCAAAAGTTGTAAACGCGATTTTTCATCTCCTAGTAGCGGAGTAGCTGAAAGAACAAGAACATTCTGATACTCTGCCGAGCGAGACAAAAGAAAATTAAGCAATGCTTCGCTGAAACTATGAATCTCGTCAAGTATCAATAGATCGTTGCGTTCCGGTTCGAGATATTTTTTATTTGTATCAAACGATTGAGGAAAAATAATTTTAAAACCGTCTTCGGGATATTCAGCTACGGCGTCTTTCTGATTTTCTTCTCCGGTAACATCGAAAAAAACGTTCATATTACTTCGTAAATTGAGAATTTTATTGTCGCGTATAATTCCGTTTTCGAGAATGTCGTCTTTCCAAAACGGATAAGGAAACCGTCCGCAAATTTCGTTTCGCCATTGTTTTGCTCGTTCTTCTGAACCCGCGACAATGCTAACGCGTAGTTTATAATTATTACGAATACGTAATGCGTTCATTATCATTAAGGCTTCTATTGTTTTACCCAAACCAACTTCATCGGCGAGTAGGCGTCTAATTTTTGTATCGCGGAGAACTTCACGGACAACATAAAGCTGATGCGGATAACAAAACGCACGAATACCGGCAGCGCCTAAAACGGGACATTGTTTTAATTCCGCTTGCCGACGAAGCGATTGAATACCGTTAATAATGTCAATATATTTCAGACTTGTCATATTCATTTTTGGTTCTCTTTTTGTAATAAAACTAGAAATGAAAAACTTCGTAATAATTGCCGGTCTAATAATGCGGTTTGAGTTGTTTGTTCCTTGAAGGCGTAATCAAATTTTGACGGATAATAAAATAAGCAAGAAAAATTGTTGACAACTTGCTCCGTTTTCCAAAATTCAGAATAAGGACTTTGCCGTAAGAGATCGGTTTTACAGCGTTCAAATGTAGCTAATACGTCAGATGGAGTTTGGAAAGATTTTTTTTGAGAATATAATTCATCAGCAATTTGCGGCGGATAAATCCATTGTTTCAAATAATAGACGACGCTCTTCTGAGTAATAAACGTATCTGTCCAAATTTTACCGCAAGTAATTGTCCAAAAAATTGATTCCAATTCTTCTATAATTTTACATCGAATCATTTCTTCGACCGCGTTTGTTGTTTGCGCTTGACGGAATGCTAACATGTCGTCAATGATATTGGCGAGTCCGACAGAATTTTTTGTATCTTTATTTCGTCTTATTATTCGTTCTGGTGTTTTCAAAATATTACTTCCTAATTCTAACTTGGATTGACAACGAAGAATTGTTTCAGCACGATATACGGGAACAGGATTATCGCCTTTTTTAATCGCTCTGTATATCCGGCAATCAGCGGGATAAAGCGGATAACGTTCTTGGTGAAGAATTTCTTGAACGTTATATTCTTCATCGTCGGATTTTGCAATTGGGTTATTGGTATTGATTTCTTCCCACCAAATTCCATTAAGAACGGACTCTAGCGTCCATTGTTTTCGCAAAACTCCTTGAATATCCAATTCGAGTTGGAGGTCTTTTTGTGAATTGACTAGAGACCAAAAGTTATTTTTGAATTCGGATTCATTCTCTTCAAACGCTTTAGAAAACAGTCTTGTGTAACTGAATGTTTCATTAAAATTCTCTAATAAATCAGAATAAAAAATTGACTTCTCGTTTGATTTATTAGTCAGCACAATACGACAATTGACATTCTTAAATGAATAAATACTATCAAAAGTAATAGATAATGCCTGTTTTTTTAGTTGGCTTACTGTTGGTTCGCCAATCAATTCTGCCGAAAAAAACGGTAGAGTTTCTTCTTGCCGCTCAATGACGGCAACATTCCAATCTTCTTTCAATTTGTCGTCAACAATGACAACAGAATAATTACCGCTTTCAAACGCTATGATACCAGATACATTTTGCGCGGGTTCGTTGTTAAATTGAACTTGTATTTCGGCGTTATTCTTGATATTCAAAAAGAACTTGTCATTGGGTAGAACCGATAGCAATTTTTTGTTATGGTCAATATGTCCAAGAGGAGCTATCCAGTTCCAAGACGATGGTTGTTTCACTTCAATTCCATGAGATTTCGCCCAATCCAACGCTGGCGACTGATTCGTATTTATACAAAATATATGATAGTTATAGGCAGAATATTCGAGCGATATTCCTTCGATTGTATTTGTATCATTTTCGTGAAGAATGCAAATATAAATTCCTGTGTTAGCGGTAATTTTTGCGGAGCATTGTTTATATTGTACTGTCGATTCTATATCTGCAACTGGTTCAAATACAGCAGGACAATCAAAGTTAAATCGAATTGCATCTACGGCGTCGCGTATTTTACTTAAACAATCTTCTGGCGGTTTAATAAAAGGAATATCGCTTTTAATTTTATTCCAATGCATGGGTGGAATTTCAAAAAGTTCTTGTTGTAAAAAAGCCGTTGGCTTTACGGAAAAACAATTCCATGCTTTGGGCGTCCATTGACCGAGCTGTAATTTTCTCTTCAGGTCGGGATTATGGACAATGCATTCTAAAAATTTTATGTGTAATTGTCCGTTGAGAGTCCATTTGTTGTTTTCATATTTTAAAAAAAGATCACATTTGTAAATTCTTTTTGGCGCGAATTCTTTTGGGGCTGCCGTTGCTTTTTCTAATGGTTGTAACTTCTTCCATTGATGATATTTTTTTCTGATATCGCGTAATGATTTACCTGCGATTTTATCGTTTTCACAATCGCGACAAATACGATTTAGTGTTTCGTTTTTTAAGAGATGAGGAATTTCATTTTCCTGAGTCAATGCAAGGACAAATTCATCGACAAAGGGAAATGAGAGTAACCAATTTTTGTATCGGGATGAATAGGAATCGAGACTAAAATTTTGAATATACGACTGAAAAATTTTTCTCTGGTTTTTTTCAAAATATTGGATTGGAATAGCGCGTAATGTTTCTATCAGAGTGAAGCGGATATCAAGGGGTAATACTGCATTTACGATTGGGTTAGCGATTATTGAAAATTGATTTGCCCAATTGGTATCGGATGGTTTTGCAATATGCCAGAATAATTGTTGGTTTTTGAATTTGTCGCGTATTTGTAGTCGTTCTGTATTTGTGATTGTAGCGAGTTTCAAATCGTTTTCGAATGTATTCCAAAAATCTGTTCCGTTTCCGGCGTAATTATAACCTGTTTCTGTGAGTAGAACTAATAATACGGCATAATAATTCTCGCGAAGATTCTGAATGTCGATATGCAAGGAGCGAATAAAAGATTTTATCTCATTGATATTTTCAATGGAAAGCGGGTGTTCGAGTAAAAAGACGGTTCCGGCTCGTTCTTTTGAGAGTTGAGTAAAATGTTTTACAAGTTTCTGTTGATAGTCATCAATGACGGACATAATGTACAAATCTGACGTAGGAAATTCAAAACCGACGTTATAGTGTTAGACCGTCCGTGATTTAGAATTTGGTATTCAACTCGTACGATGATTTTCGGCGGCGCAAGGGCTATTCATTAAAAGCCTATTTTCCGAAGGCAAGCGGCTGTTCTAACCGAAAATTCAAGTGCGAATATTTTTAAATAATAGGTTGACGACGAAGTTAGGTTGTGGCGTTCAAAAATGTTTTCAAAATTGGCATTGTGTGTAATTACGAATTGTTATTTTACAAATTATGGACAACAACAACATAATAATAATAATAACTAATTTGCGATATAAATAAATAGGGTAGTGGTCAAGGGACTACCTCCACCCAATATCTTACAAAAATAAAAAAATATCAAAACATAAAATGACC
>JAITAZ010000121.1 GCA_031283825.1 Planctomycetaceae bacterium
CGATTTGACATAACTTTTCTTTTCCTTTTTCTAATTTTATCAAAAGACATATTTACAATCGGTCATAATTTAATTGATGATTTTATTGCTGGTTTTGTTCAAATTTAATTCAATATTGAACTCAACAGCGCGAACAATCAGCGGGCAGTTTCGCAGACTTTACGTACAACGAAACCTGTAATCGCCAAAATGCAATAATTGCTTTTTCGCGAACAACGAAATTATGGATTAGAAATCAGAATTTTTGATAAACTTACTTTATGTTTCTTTAGTCCTTCGCTTAAGAAACATTGAAACGATATTGGTAGGTCTTCTGGCTTTCGGCATAAAATAACAACCTTCTCGTCCTTTTTTAATTGGACAATGGTTATTTCAGAAAATGTTATTTTATTGATTTTGATCAACCGATTACAGCGGCGAGGACCGCTCCGGAATTTGGTTGTCAATCTAACAAACAAATGTAAAAAGATTTAAAACCATCACCGGATTCCCTTGTTTTTGTTGACCCAACGATTCGGGCAACAACGCCAACATCAACGAGCCGCAAATTGTATCGACTCTCCCCAAACCGTCAAGGCGGGGAATTGGATAAAACTTGGATAACCTTTCAGTCGAAATTTTGTAACCGTTCACGGAATTTTTTATTTTTTTATCGAAAAATTAAAACGTGAATATTCACAAATTAATAATTGTAGAGACGCAATGCCTTGCGTCTCTATTGTTGTCTTAGCCTAAATTCGATCAAAAGATCACCGATAGAGACGCAATGCATTGCGTCTCTACATCGGGTTTAGCAATTCAAATCAGAATTTAAAAACCGTGAACGGTTGCTAAATATTTACGTTACTTTTTTTAATTAGTAATTGTAATTTTTCTAATGCTTTTCCAGAGTCTATAGAATCTGTTGCGATTTTTATTCCATCTTCGATTGACTTTGCTTTTTCGGCGCAAAATAGAGCTGCTGCGCTGTTTAATAGTACGATATTTCTTTTTCCGTCTTTTATAGTTCCGTTTAAGATTCCTTTTAGAATAGTTGCGTTTTCATTTGCGTTTCCTCCGCGTAATTCGTTTAAGTCAGCGAGTTCTCCGCCGAAATATAATTCTGGGAAGAGGTCGTAAGTTTTCATTTGAGTGTCGAAATATTGCGTTACTCTACTTCTTGTTGTCAGAGTTAATTCGTCCATTCCGTCGTAGCCGTACACTGTCATAATTCTTTTGCATCCGAGTTCTTTTAGAGTTGCCGCGAATACTTCGGTCAATCGCGGTTCGTAAACTCCTATTAAAACGCAACTGGCACCGGCGGGGTTTGTCAAAGGTCCTAGTAGATTGAAAAGCGTCCTAATTCCTAAATATTTTCGCAACAAAGCGACTCTACGCATTGCCGGATGAAATTGTTGCGCGAATAAAAAACCTATTCCTATTTCTGCAATTAACTCTTCTACTCGTTCCGGCGGTAATTTTAGATTTACGCCGCACGCTTCTAATACGTCCGCGCTGCCGCTCCGACTCGATACCGCACGATTGCCATGTTTCGCAACAACTACTCCCGCGCCCGAAATAACAAATGACGACGTTGTTGAAACGTTGATCGTATTCAATGAATCTCCGCCTGTCCCGACAATGTCAACGACAGGAGAACCAATCGCTTGAATCCGACAAGCATGATAACGTAAACTTCTCGCCGCCCCGACCAATTCCTGAACTGTTACGCCTTTCGACCCTAACGCCGCCAAAAATCCCGAAAGCAACACCGACTCTTCTGCCGTCAATTCTTGCCGTGTCCCCGAAAATATAACCCCAAAAAGCCCCTCGACCTCTTCCGCCGAAAGATCCTCGCGATTGATCAGCCGCAATAACGCAAACCGAAAACGTTCAATAATAGATAACTCTAACATAATTTTTTTATCACAAATAATATTTTTTGTACGTAAATTAACAAAAATTAACGCAAAAAGAAATTGTAACCGTTCACGAGTTTTTAAATTCCGAATTTTAAAACCGTGAACGGTTACAAGAAATTAACCTTAATTTGCCTAGAAAGTTTAACAGACTAATCGCATCAAAAAAAGCAGGGGTGAATAAAATTTACAACCTGATTCCTAATTCTTTTTGAGTAGGTTATACTTTGAATGAATTTCATAAAAACCGTAATATTTCAGCAGAATATTTGTAACTGTCTGTTGCTATGCTGTCGGCAGTCATAATTTTTTAGGGAACGATGGGGACGTCGTTGTTTGAATTTGGAAATTAACGACTCAAAAGACGTTGCTCTTGAGTCTTTTCAAACACAAATTTTAAACCAAAATGTCCGCTTTGTTCCTTTTGTTCCTTTAAAAAAATGTCATTGGTTTTTTTCTTTCAAGAACTATTTTAAACTTTCAACAAAAAACCATATTATTTTAAAGAGACAAACCGGCTTGAAATCTGTGATTTCACGACTCGCAAGACCAAACAAATATTCCGCAAAAATATTATTCATTTTTTTTACAAAACTAATACCATGACAAGTACGCGTATTATTCGTTCACTTTCTCAAAGTATGATCAACAAAATAGCTGCGGGCGAGGTTATAGAGCGTCCGGCTAGCGTTGTTAAAGAGCTTGTTGAGAACTCAATCGACGCGGAGTCGAAACGTATTGAGGTGATTGTCGAGCAAGCCGGAATGAATCTGATGAGAATAGTTGACGACGGAATCGGAATGACAGAAGATCAATTGACGCCTGCGATAATGCCTCATGCAACTAGCAAAATATCTGATACCGACGATCTATTCAAGATAAATACATTTGGCTTTCGCGGCGAGGCTTTGGCGTCGATAGCGGAGATAAGTCAGCTTACGTTGCGTAGTCGGGCGATCAATCAGAACAGCGGCGCGGAGATAGTTTGTATAGGCGGCGAGCGGTCGGAAACAAAGCCGTGCGGGATGCCGACAGGAACGCAAATCGACGTAAAAAATTTATTCTTCAACACGCCCGCAAGACGAAAATACATGAAAACCGCCTCAACCGAATTCGGACATATTATCGATACGGTTCTTCGTCTTGCTATTCCGCATCCGAATATTCATTTTGTCTTGAAGCACAACGACCGAACAGTCTATGATTTGCCGGCAGACCCAAGTATTTTGAATCGTATAAAATTAATTTTCGGCGAAGATGTCGGCAATAATTTAGTTTATATCGAGAGTCAGACGAAGGGCGATGTTAAGGTCGAGGGTTATGTATCGTTGCCGTCTGGGAGCAGGTTGAATAACAAGTTGCAGTATTTATTTCTCAATGGCAGATATATTCGGGATCGGTCGTTGCAACATGCGTTGGCGGAATCGTATCGCGGATTGTTGACGTCGAATCGTTTTCCGGTTGCGTTTTTGAATATTACGATGCCGCCGGAGCTGTTCGACGTAAACGTTCATCCGACAAAATTAGAAGTAAGATTTTTAGATTCTAACCGCGTTTATTCGGCGTTGCTTGGAATAGTCCGAGAGAAATTTTTGCAGACAGATTTAAACGAAAAAGTTGACGTCGATGCAATGAAATCAAGGGCAATAAAATACGAAACGACAAAGTCGGTCGATGTCGGCGGCGTTAGCGGCATCGGCAACATTGGCAGAATCGGCGATGTTAATATTGATGCGAAAGGATTTGAGTATGAGGATCCTAGGACTGCGCTTGATCAGGATGTAGCGTCGGCTTATCGGCGTAGCGTTATTGGCAATATTGATTTTCCGAGTTCGGTTTCGTCTGACGAGACGAATTTTCGTAACGTTAATTCGGGTCGAGATATTTTTGGCAAGTCTGATTCGGGGCAAAAATTTAATTCGGGCGCGAATCGAGTTGAGAATTTTGTTTCACGCGGTGATTCGAGTTTATCGAGAGAGCAATCTTCTGACGTTGTCGATGAAGTTGGAAGAGCTGGCGGGGGAGAAGTTGGAGAGAAGCGGGGTGATTATGTAGTGTCTCCGGTTTCTATTAGTGATCGGGTTACGTTTTCGTCGTCTGGTAGAATTGCTGTTCAGATGCATAGTAGGTATCTTGTGCTTGAGACGGAAGAGGGGATAGCGATTATTGATCAACATGCGTTGCATGAGCGGATTTTGTATGAGCGTTTGAAAAGCATGATGGGCGATATGGTTGGCGGAGGTCGATTGGAGTCGCAGAGGTTATTGGTTCCGATACCGATTGATCTTAATCCGATTGAGTGTGCGGTTGTGATGGACAATTTATCGTTGTTTAGGGATTTGGGTTTGCAAGTTGAATCTTTTGGCGGGGACACGGTGATTGTGTCGTCGTTGCCGACATTGCTTTCGGGGCTTCCTGCGGGTGATATTTTGTTATCGTTGATTGATCCGTTGATGAATCGGGGCGAGAAACCTGATCCGGTTAAGATATTGGATGAGATGTTGCATAGTATGGCGTGTAAGGCGGCGATCAAGGCAGGAGAAAAAATGAGTGCGGATTCAATTTCCCAATTATTATTTCAAGCGGAGTTGGAGATCAATTCTCATCATTGCCCGCATGGTCGTCCGTCGTCGTTAATATTCACTTTTGACGAAATAAACAAAAGATTCAGAAGGTAGAGAATTTTACAATATTCTAATGGAAATTTCGTAATATATCAGCGGAATTTTTTAAACGCGGATAATTAGGGGAATTTTTAAACGCGGATAATACGGATTCAACGGATATTCGCGGAGAATGGCAATGACGATTTTAATGTCAATAAAAT
>JAITAZ010000187.1 GCA_031283825.1 Planctomycetaceae bacterium
AAGGAAAGAAAATCAATAGAAAAAATTTATTCAGTTTTAACCCAAAACCCAGAGGAGGCTAAAGCAATGGCAGATTCACTAGTAATCACGCTATTAAAACAAGGATTAGATCAAGGACGTGTTGAAGGACGCAAAGAAGGACGAGAAGAAGGACGAGAAGAAGGTGAGATAATAAGATCAAAGAAAAATATTCTCTCGTGTCTTTCCAAGCGATTTAAGCATCCTGTTCCTCGTGATATTCAGGACAGCGTCAATTCTTATTCGGATTTGATTGCGCTTGAATCATTATTTCAGAGATCGCTTGATAGCGATTCGCTTGATGAATTTAGAGAGTACCTTGTAAGATAAAAACTTTGTAGCCGTTCACGGTTTTTTGAAAAACCATATTATTTTTTGGGTAACCGTTCACGTTCAAAAGAAAAATCCTACGCCATGAAAGGGCTTAGGAAATTTTTCTCTTGTGCGTGAACGGTTACGTTTTATCTTTTGAGTCATTAATCCCAGATTTTAAACAAGAATGTCCCGTAAAAAAAGAACCATTTGTTACCGTTCAAGGTAATATTATTTCTCTCTCCTCTTTTTACTGTATTTATTATGATTTTCTTTAGGCGGCTCTTCTTTCGTTATATTTTCTTTTTGAGCATGTTATTAGTAATTCTTTTGCGTCTGTTAGGAAATTTGTGGCTTTTTCGTAGGTTCGGACAGCGCTGGGCGTGGAGTTGGTTAGGTAATGACTGTTGAGATATTCTAACCAGTTTTGCGGGTTAGTGATTAGATTCTCTTTAGCGGCGGCAATTATTAACGACTCATCGGATTCGCCGATTTGATAATTATTCGATTCGCCAGAATTTTGAAGTAGTTGGTATTTGAGCATCTTCTGGCAGACATTAAGAGCAAGATGAAAATTTTGAACAACCGCCGCGTGAAGGATATCTTTGAATGAATTATCGGATTCTTGGAAGTTAGCGGTTCGGGCGTAGCTGATTGCGTCTTCGAGAGTTTTCATCGCGCGGGTTAATTTATCAGTGTTACGGATTTGTTGCATGATTTTAGATTTGAATTTTTGATTTTGGGATTGAGTTTTGAAATTTTTAACGATTTATCTTTTTTAGAATTTCATCGGGTGAATTATTATTATCGGCATTATGTGAGTAGAAAAATCAGTAAATTTGTAATTTATTACAAAAGGGAATTTCTAAAAACGTAATATGTCAAACGACTGAACGACTCAAAATATAAAACAAATTTTCCGCATGATATATTACGTATTTTAGAAATACCCAATAGATAATTACATTTACACGATGTCTTCAGGTTTTGGGGGGCGTTGGAAGATTTTTGTTTTTTGTAGGAGTCTTAATAATTCTGTTGCGTCGTTTGGTCGATCTTTCGGAGATTTCGACATCATCGATTTTAATAAATCGCTAAATTCTTTTGTAACGTTTTTATTTCGCACCGACACAACCGGAGGTAATAACGAAAGATGCTTTCTCAATAAATCATTCATACTATCGCCCGAAAATGGTAATCGTGTCGTCAGTAATTCATAATAAACACAACCCAAACTGTAAATGTCAACAGACGGCTCCGGAAGTAATCCCTTAATCTGCTCTGGAGACATATAACTTCCTGTTCCCTGCGGTTGAGAACGTCTTGCAAAAAATTTCGCAAATCCCGTAACAACTCGACGCGTTATCGCAAAATCTATCAATTTCAACTCGCCGCTTACAACGTCAAATAAAAAATTGTCCGGCTTGACATCCCGATGAACCCAACCACTCGAATGCAAATACGAAAGAGATTCCGCCATCCGAAATACAATTCGCTCTATATTCTCGCAATATTGACCATAACCACGATTGATCAAAAACTTCACATTAGGAAACGAAAACCACTCCATCGAAATATACGGAATAGCACCCTGCCAATCAAAAGAAAAAACTCGTATCAATCGCGGATGACTCAATCTCTTGGCTACCTCATATTCCCACTTGAGAATTTTTATTTGTTCTTTGTCTTTCGCGCTTTTGTCTAACAACGTCTTGATACAAACATACTGCCGACATCGATCATCATACGCCTGATAAAGACGACTCGATTGACCCGAATTAATTAAATTCAAAATACGATACTCGCCGAAATATTCCACTTTTAGATTCATTTTTTTATTAGTTTTATTAGTTGTATTAGTGAGTAGTTGTAGTAGTTGTATTAGTAGTTGTATTAGTTGTAGTAGTGAGTAGTTGTAGTAGTTGTATTAGTGTTGTAGTTTTTTAGTAGAAAAAAATAACCCCTAATACAACTACTCCCTAATACAACTAATACAACTACTCACTAATACAACTACATTCTGAATCGTCCATCGAGCAGCAACATGAGTTTGAATTTTGGATTATTACTGACTCTGTTTTTACGTTTATTGTATCCAGTGAAAATAATTTTTTTCCTAATTCTGGAATTTCTACCCACACTTTGCCCGCCAATAACTCATGCGCGACAATTTTGCCTTCGCCATTTGACGTCATAACCTCCGCACCGATTGGCGGAAGACTCTTTTGCGTTTCCGCATAATGCTCAAATTCATAACGCAAACAACATTTTAATCGTCCGCATCGTCCCGTAACTTTATTCGGATCTAGAGTTGCCTTTTGCAGTTTCGCCATTTTCATCGACACCGGCAAAATGTCATGCAAATAAAGATTACAACAAACCTCCATCCCACAATCGCCGAAATCTGCCAACAAACGAGTTTCATCTCTAACGCCGATTTGCCTCATTTCTATTCGCGTTTGAAACTCCGCCGCCAACAGTTTGACCAATTCCCTAAAATCAATTCTTCCCTCCGCAATATAATAAACAATCAATCGCTCGCCGCCGAAAATATGCTCGACACGAACCAAGTCCATTATTATATTCATCTGCTGAATTATCTCTTTGCATCGATTAAATTCCTCCCGTTCAAGTTTGCGAATCCGATGTAACTCCGTTTCGTCATCCGGCGTGATCAGTCGTATAACTTTATCCTCAACCGGCTCGACCTCAATCCTTGACACCGCCTCCGACGTCGCCTCGCATAAAATCACGCCGATTTCTTCTCCGCGCAAAGTACGAACCAACACACGGTCGCCATGACGCAACCTCTCGCTATCAGGAAACGTAAAAATACCATGAAATCGCATTGCCCCATAACGGGCAATATATTTGTTTATTCCCATATTCGTAATTCCATTTGAATTTCTTCAACTGTCCGCACCAACTCAATTCGATTTATTGAAACAAAAATTGTATCCGACACATTGCATCGCTTGACAACTCAACATCAAGACGGGAAAATACCGCGACCATTTTGAATTATACAACTCACACCATGATTTTCAGCGGCATAAAAACATAGTAACC
>JAITAZ010000376.1 GCA_031283825.1 Planctomycetaceae bacterium
ATATTGTTGTCAGAGTTGGTCGCCCGTTAAAATGGGACGCCGAAAAAACCGCTTTCATAAACGACGAACAAGCAAACAGATTCGTTGTCAAACCCAAACGCGGTCCCTACGAAATCAACAGTTGACGCCGCTGATTTTTTGAAACGATAATTAAATTATTTGTAACTTCTCTGCGGATTTTTTCGCCGACAATTTACAATTCCGCTTCTATACTCATCTCACTTGAGATTTCGTTTTTTGTTTTTTGTTTTTAGACAGGATTAACAAGATTAACAGGATTTTTAAATTCAAACTTGTCTTAATAAATTTCAAAAAAACGAATTTTAAAGTGTGAAAAGTATAGTCGGAAATTTTACGGGTCTGTCAAATTGGCTAATTTTTAGATAAATTGACGCACAAGTTGGCAGAATTAAATTGGAAATAAATGTCGTAGGAATTTGCGCAACGAAAATTCATGTTGTGAAAATTCCTATAGCATTTTTAATAAAAATTAAAACCAAAAAGAAACTTAAAAATGAAAGTTCAAATTAAATTATTTGCCGTAGCCGTGTTGGCGACGGTAATTTTTGCGGGAATTTGTATTCAAGCGTCGGAAGTGTCTGACAAGTTTGACAAGCTGATTCCTGACATCGGCGCGGCGGATTTATCTGTCAGAGGCAAAGCTCAAAGCGAGTGGCAAGAGTTCTGTCTCAAGAGCGGCAACGATTCAGCCAAACGCGAAGAAGCGGTAAAGTTAATGGTTGCACAGTTGCAAAAAACCGATACGAATGGCGAAACAGTTTTAGCGTTATTGTCAACGCTAGGACTTATTGGCGATTCGAGCGTAACGCCGACGATTCAAAAATTTCTTGGCAAAAGTAATCGGGAGATTAAATTTGTCGATGAAGCATTCGGAAAAGAAGGACGCAAATTGATCGAAGACGAAGCCGTGCGAGCGTTGGCAAGGATTCCGGGCAAGGCGTCTGAAAGGGCGTTGAGTTCGACGAATAGTATTTACGCGCGAAGCGGTCAAATTGCTCATAATAAAAAACGCGATTTGAAAATCGGCGCGGAAACAAAGATGCCGATAGCGATTCCGTATGCGTCTCGGAGCGAGGTTGACAAGTATCTACGTAATTTCGATTCGAATAATGACGTCGTGAAGACTCAAATTGTCGTGAATCTTGGGATTCGCGGCGATGGCAAGTATGCGAAGTTGATCAAGGATTCGATAAAGAGCGAGAATGTTGATTTACGTCGTGCGGCGATAGCTGCGATAGTTAAACTTAATTCGGGCGATATTGTCGAGCCGTTAATTGATTTGCTTTTGGGCAATGACGACGCGTCGGCGCGTGCGGCGACAAGTTCGCTTTCGACATTTGCGGACAAGCAAGTTGACGTGAAATTGGTTGAGCTTGCAAAGTCGGAGAAAGACGCGAAACGTTTTAATCGAATAAGCGAAGTTCTTACGAATCGCAAGACGTCGGCGTTTTTGCCGGTGATTTTTGAGCGTCTTAAATCGAATACTATAAACGCGCCGGATCGTAGGCAAGTGATATCGCGTGCAAAGCAAATTGCGACGGCGGCGAATATTGCCGAGTTTATTGATTTATGGTTATTGGTTTCGGATCGCGGCGAGCGAGCTGATTTGGAAAAGATTATTGCCGAGTTTGCCAAAGGCGATGCGTCGGCGGTGATTTCAAAACAAACGCCGGAGAACAAGACAAGTACGTATTCTCTTTTGGGAAGAATCGGCGACCCCAAGACGTTACCGGAATTTCGCAAAGCGTTATCGGAAGGTTCGGCGGAAGCGTTTGGCGGAATTAGAGAGTGGCCGGACGCGACGGTTGCGAGCGATTTGATTAGTATTGTAAAAGGCGACGCGGCGAAGTATTCGGCGGAGGACAAAGTTAATGCGTTACGTTCATATATTAGGGTGATTTCGTTACCGCAGGACAAGTTGAAAATCAAGGCGACGGTTGAGGAGCAAGCGAATTTTTTGATTTCTGCGTTTGAGCTATCGACGCGAGACGAGGAACGCGATCTTGTGATTCAGCGGCTTGGTTCTGTTCGACATGTGAAGTCGTTGAATTTTGTTGTTGAGCAAGTTTCGAATGAGAAGTTATCGGCAACGGCGATAAGGTCGATTTTGTCATTATCTCATCATGCCGAGTTAAGACGCAAAGACCCTGACGTTTTCAAGTCTGCGTTAAAGCTAGTGCAAGCCAAAGCCAATAACAAAGAACTAATAAACGCCGCAACAAAATATTTAGAAAATTTTTAAACTGAACAAAGAAAATTTTGTAAATATCCTTTTGAATATTTGTTTTGTTTCTTGAGTTGTTATACATTGAACGTGAACAAATGTTTCTTTTTTTAGGGGGAAAAATGGGACGTCGTTGTTTGAAATCGGAGATTAACGACTCAAAAGAAATCGCTATTGAGTTGTTTCAAATCAGATTTCAAATAAAAACGTCCCTTTTGTCTCTATCGTCCCTTAAAAAAACGTAATATATCAGCGGAATTTTTTAAACGCGAATAATACGGATTTTTTTAGTGAATTTTTTTAGTGAATTTTTTTAGTGAATACTGATATTCGCGGAGAATGGAAATGACGATTTTAATGTCAATAAAATTATATTATTTATTTAGGTTTATTTATTATTAAGTAAAATATTAATTATTAATTATT
>JAITAZ010000433.1 GCA_031283825.1 Planctomycetaceae bacterium
AATCGTAAAACTATAATCGGTCATAATTATTCTCCATTAGACGTAATTAAATTGGTAATAATATTTCAGCGTAAAATTTGTGTAACCGTTCACGTACAAGAGAAAATTTTTCTAAGCCCAGAAAAGGCGTAGGATTTTTTCTTTTGAACGTGAACGATTATAAATTTCGTTTGTTAAAGAAAATTATCAGCGAGAAATTATTGAATTTGAAAACGGTATTGCGAAAATATATAATGCGAAAAATAACGTTATTGTTTATTTTATTTTTTGTGATTGTTCCGATTGTTTATTCTCAAGATATTGATCCTCAACAGGTCAAACTTGCGATAGAGCAAGGTAAACAATTTCTAAAAAACCGTCAGAAACCAAACGGCAATTGGGATGAGGCGGCAAGCGAAGAACGATGCGGTTCTACTGCGCTCGCAATTATTGCGCTTGTTAGTTGCGGAGAACCTCGCGATTCTGCTACGATCAAACGCGGCATGAATTTTCTTCGCGCATTTGCCGGCGAAAAGGCTGGACGAAATTATTCAATCGCGCTTCAAACAATGGCGTTTTGTCTGGTTGATCCCGCTAAAGACAAAATGTTGATTAGTCGAAATATTGTGTTGCTTGAGAAGAATCAGATTCACAAAAACGGTAGTCCTCACGACGGAGGTTGGGATTATTCGCCCGGAAGTCAAAGGACGGATTTGTCGAATTCTCAATTTTCGATTTTAGCTCTTTACGAAGCGGAGCGGGTCGGCGTTAATGCCAACAACGATACTTGGCGTCGAGCTTATCGATACTGGAGCGATACTCAAAATGTAGGTTTTCCTTCGACTGGTTCGTGGGGATACGTGCCGTCTGATTCCGGCAAAGGCAGCACGGATCATCGCGGCAGCATGACTTGCGCAGGTTTGGCGAGTTTAATAATTACGTCCGGCGTGTTAGAAAAAGGGTCGGCGGCGGTCGAGGGCGAAAAAATAATTTGCTTTCAACAGCAAGATAAATTAGCGGCAGAAAAATTAAAAATAGGATTCAAATGGATTGCCGATCATTTTTCCGTTTCAAAAAATCCCGGCGTTGAGGGGACGTATCTTTACTATTATCTTTACGCGCTTGAGCGGGTTGGAAGAATGACTAATCAGCGGTTTATTGGAAATCACGATTGGTATCGCGAAGGAACGGACAAGTTGTTGCATTTGCGGGATAAAGTTGACGGCAGTTGGCGTGAAGGAAGTTTTATTGATTCGCAGACGGCGATGGCGTTGCTTTTTTTATCGAAGGGACGTCGTCCGGTGTTGCTTGCGAAGATGCAATACGGCGACGACGACACTTGGAATTTGCATCCAAACGACGCGAATAATCTTACGTTTCATGCTGAAAAACGTTGGAAAATGGATTTAACTTGGCAGATTGTTGATGTCAAACGTGCGAGTGTAGATGATTTGTTGCAATCTCCGGTGTTATATTTTTCGGGCGACAAGTCTCCGTTGCCTTCAACGGATCGCGAGACTCGTCTGTTGGTTCGTAATCTTCGGAGTTATCTTGATCAGGGCGGATTTATTTTGGCGGAGGCTCAATCGAATGACAAGTCGTTTGACAGTGGATTTCGCGAGTTGATGCGTCGGGTGTTGCCGGAGTCGGAGTATCGGCTTTCTCTTCTTGACAAATCTCATCCGATTTGGTCGGCAGACGTAATAATAGAACCGGATCAGATTCGTCCGATTGAGGGAATAAATTTTGGTTGTCGTACAAGTGTAGTTTACATTCCGCCGGTGCGGGACAAATCCGGTAAAATTGCAGTGCCGTCGGTTTCGTGTCTTTGGGAGTTGGCGAAAATATTTCAGCGTGATGGCGCGTATCCGGTGGTTGTTCAGCGTCAGGTTGATGCGGGTGTGGGGATAGGGTTGAATATTCTTGCGTATGCAACGAATCGCGAGTTGAGAACGAAGGATCAGATGGCGAGAGATGCAAGTAAAGCCAACGTTGAAGAAACACGAAGAGGACGCGTATTTGCGGCGGTATTGGATCATGGCGGCGGTGCTGGAGTTGCGCCGCGGGCTGTTCCGAATTTACTTAATTGGTCAGAAGCGAATATTGGATTTCCAGTTGAAACGAGGGCTGAGCTAATTGGAGTCGCTGATAAAAAATTTTATGATTATCCGATTTATTTTATGCATGGACGAAGTAAATTTAAGTTTACAAAAGAAGAAAGAGAAAATTTGAAAAAATATTTATCGTCTGGCGGTTTTTTGTACGTTAATTCAATTTGTTCGGCAAAAGCGTTTACGGAATCTTTTCAGGCGGAGATGAAAGAGATTTTTGCGGGTGAATCGATGTTACCGATTCAGGCGGATGATTTATTGTTATCGGATCAATTTGGCGGATATTCGATTAAGACGTTGGAGTTGCGAGTGCCGGAGCGAACTCCGGGCAAGCCGACGACGTCTCAAAGGCGTAATATTGAGCCTGAGCTTTATGGAATTAAGTCGAATGACAGATGGGTAGTTATATTTTCGCCGAATGACATTAGTTGTGCGCTAGAGAGTGCCGGAACATTAGAATGCAGAGGTTACACCAGAGATTCTGCTTTACGTCTTTCTGTAAACGTACTACTCTATGCGTTGGAGAAATAGAGGTAATTGCGTATTGGGAATCATTTATCGTAAGCGAAAGCATACGGTGAATAATGGTAACCGTTCACGGAATTTTTTATTTTTTATCGCAAAATTAAAACGTGAATAGTTACAAATTAACCAATGTAGAGACGCAATGCCTTGCGTCTCATTGTTCGATCAAAAGATCACCGATAGAGACGCAAAGCAT
>JAITAZ010000478.1 GCA_031283825.1 Planctomycetaceae bacterium
ATGAATTGTTCAGACGCCGGAAATAAATTTTTGTGGAAGTTAAAAAACTCCCAAACAGTTTGCTGTACATTGTTCGTGAAAGAAGCTCTAAATCGCTCTACGCTTGACGTATCAATTCCAGAGAAATTAAACGCCATCACCGCATAACTATTTTTAAGCGGAGTCGGATTTTGACCAATATACAAGTCGCCGAATAGTTGCTCGAACTCGTCAGCATAATTTATATCGTAGTAATATGAGAGCATCGAGAGAAATAAACTCTTCCCGAATCTACGCGGACGAATAAATATTTTGCTGTCGTTTTCATTCTCAAGCAACTCAATAAATCGCGTCTTGTCAACATAGACATAATTATTTCGCTCGCGAATACTTTTAAAATCCGCTTTACCGTAAGGTAATTTTTTAGGTCCTTTGGTTTTCATAAATTAATTTTGGTTTTAGAATTTAATAACGTAAATAAATAAAAATCAGCTCTCCGAACATTAAACAAATTGCCGCGAATTACTGGAAATTTAAGCGTTATCGGCGTCAGATTTCGCATGAATGATTACGATTCTATATTTAGTTACGGCAGATTCTACATCAGGTTTTCTATTTCATCGCAGAGTTCGTTTGCTCTTTTTTCGTCGGGGGCTTCGGCGAAAATTCTTATGATTGGTTCGGTGTTGCTTCCTCGCAATAATACCCATGCGTCGCCATGATCTATTCTCAATCCATCAAGCCTGTCTCTCGGCAGACTCTTAAACGAATCCGAAACCTTGTTAAGCAACAACGAAACCTTCGACAACTCAATATTCATTTTACGCTTCACCAAAGCATAACGCGGCAAAGAATCCGCTATCTCCGATATCTTCTTACCACTCGTCGCCATCGCATCAAGCGCTTGAACCATTCCTACAAAACTGTCCCTCACTAATCCTACCGCCGGATCAATTGGTCCGCCGTTTCCTTCGCCGCCAAAAATCGCATTCGTTTTAAGCATCAAATCAACTACATTCGCCTCTCCAACCGCACTACGATAAATCGGCACATCATAACGTTTCGCAATATCCTCATTGACACGACTCGTCGCACAATTAATAACTACAGCGCCCTTGTCTCGTTGAAATAGACGATTCCTTGACGCATTTTCAGACGATTTTTTTTCTCCACCTGCAACTTGTAAAACATGATCAAGACAAATCGCAACCGTCAACTCTTCACCGATATAACGTCCGGTCTCGTCGATAATTGCAACACGATCCGCATCCGGGTCTTGACAAAACGCGATATCGAAATGTCCGCATTTAACGACGTCGCAAATTTGAGTCAAATTATCGTAAGTTGGTTCCGGCACGTGTAAGAAATGTCCTGTCGGCTCTTCTCCGACTATTGTTATTTCACACTCAAGCTCGTCGAATAACCACGCGCCAAGCAACGCGCCCGCGCCATGATTCGAATCAAGCAACACGCGAAATTTACGCTCGGCAATCGCATTTAGATTTATCGTTTCAATAATTGCTTTTTGATGCTCGGTGATCGTATTTCTGCATTCGAGTCGTTTTCCGATAGAGTCGGAATTGACCCAACTCGACTTATTCTCCTTGTATCGATTCAATACGATTTCGCCTAGATTTTTAGGAATAACTCGCCCCTCCGCCGAGAATAATTTTATTCCATTGAACTCGCCCGGGTTATGAGACGCCGTAATTTGAATACCGCCGGCGGCTAATAATTGACGCACTAAAATTCCCGTTGTCGGAGTTGCCGTTATTCCGGCGTCAAACGTGTTGCGTCCCATTGCGTTTAACGCCGAGTGAATCGCGTCCGCCAACATCGCGCCCGAATCGCGACTATCCCGCGTTACAACAATTCCGCCGGCAGGAAGCATTCCTGCAAACGCCGCCGCATAACGCATCGCAATTTCCGGTGTCAACGTCTCTCCAACAACGCCGCGTAATCCAGAGACGCTTATTATTAAATCAGACATAATATTTTTCGTACAAAAATAAATTTGTTACGCCGCCGACAAGTTATATACTACTCATACCACAAATTGCAGCGACTCTAAAACATAAAAGCACGACTCGACAGATAAACAACAACTCTACCGAAAATGCAATTTCTAACAGTTTAAAATGGTTGACCAGTTTCCGATAATTCGTCATCTTCCGTTTTAGTCTCTTGCAAGAATGCAATCGCAAGACAAAGTATTATTGCGGTAATCGAAATAAACCAAACAAGACCCATCGACAGAATTATCCAACCTAAAATCGTTACGGTAAAAATGTCGTGCGAAACCCAAAAAAAGCACAAAAACACAAACAAAAAAAACATCCCGCACGGAAGCAATATCACCGGAAAAAGAAACCAACCAACTACGCGACGTAAATATAAAGTCGATATTAAATTTTTATCGTTATTCATTTGAGTTAATTGTTGTAAATATTCAGTTACGAATGTTTTTTCGTAATCGTTCACGATAGTTTTTGTTATTAACCCGGCGGCCAACTCATAAATCGACCTCCGAGCAGATGAAAATGCAAATGATAAACTGTTTGACCGCCGTTATTGCCGCAATTCGTAACGATTCGATAGCCGTCAAGTAATTTAAATTGTTCGACAAGATACGGCAGCGCGACTGTATAAATATGTCCGAGCAATTCGGCGTCTTCGTTTTTCAGTTGGTTTGTTGAGGCGATTTCTTTTTTTGGTATTATCAAAATATGCACTGGCGCTTGCGGGTTGACGTCATTGAAAGCTAGGCAGATGTCGTCTTCGTAAACTATATCTGCTGGGATTTCGCGATCAATAATTTTTTTGAAAATAGTTTTTTCTGTCATGATTTTAGTTGGTTTTGTTAGGCGTAATCTTTTGTGAAGTTATTTTTTTATCGGAGTTGCTGATATCGATTGACGCGAGTTACGGTTGATTTGTTTTTATGGTCTGATACAATTTCGTTTCGATTGTCTGTTGAGCAGTCGATTCTGACTATATATACTATGTAACGAAACAAGCGGACAATTGTTTTGACGTAGCGTAATTCAAGCGGAACGTTGGCGGAGATTGAAGTAATTCTTGTCGGCGATTATCGTTTCCGCAATTTTTTTGAAACAAATTAGAGTCTTAATTGACTCGTGCGATTTGCATTTTACCATGAAAAATATTGTAACTCAACTTACCCTAATTTTATTTTTTGTTTGTTTTGCGATTATTGATTTCGAGTCGATATGTTTTTCGCAGACTCGCGTTTTGAATGAGAGTCAGTTGACGGAGATTCGCGACGTAATAATCAATCGCACTCAACCGGAAGTTTTCAGCAAGCTAGGCGAAAAACCGATTCCGAAAAAAATTATCAACGACTCTGATCTAGTTATAAAAGCGACCAATATGTTGCTTGAGCCGAATGTCTTGGAAAAAAATGATCCTGAACACAAGATTATTCCGAGTAAATCGTGGGTTCTAAAGCGTCGGGCGTTGGCGTTGGTTTATCTTTCTTATGACGAAAACAAGATAGAGGAATTTTTTCCGATTATGGTAAATGAAATTCCGATTCTGGAAGAGCAAGAGGATTGTACTCAAATAACGCGATTTGTAGAGGAGCACACGTTGCGGATTGCGTCGTCGTTGATTATTCGTAACGATAAAAAAATTAAGATTGATCCTGAATCGCTTGCACAGTGGTATGTTGATCATGTTGAGCGTTATCCCGGGCGTAGTTCGGAGCAGTTGGTTATTATGTTTCTTGACATGGTCAAAGAGTTAAACGGCGGAGGAATGAGTGATAAGATAATGTCGGCGTGTGCGGAAAAATTTATGCAGGTTTTAATTGAATCAAGCGATGAAGCAATGGTTGCGAGGGGCAAGAAACTTGAGCCGGTAGCGCGATGGTTCGCTTTGATCGGGAAGCCGATGCAATTAACGGGAACGGATATTAACGGCAAGACTTTTGACGTTGCAAATCTAAAGGGCAAGGTCGTGTTGGTAGATTTTTGGGGGACGTGGTGTGTTGCGTGTGTAAAGGATTTTCCAGCGTTGGCGGGATATTACGAGGATTTCAAAAATAGAGGATTTGAAATTGTAGGAGTAAATGCTGGCACAAAAAATGATACGGATGCTTATGTCAAAAATTTCGTAAAAAATCATAAATTTGCGGAAAATAAAACGATCACTTGGCAGATTATACTTGACGGACTAAAGCCAAACGTAAAAGACCGCGTTACAACTTACTATGGAATAGAAACGCTTCCGCAATCTGTTTTGATCGGAATGGATGGAAATGTAATTATGTTAAATCCGCCGAAAGATTCGTTGAAAGAGCAAATTCAAAAAGCGTTGAATCCGCCTATTGACCCTGAAAAATTAACGCCGGAACAAAGAAAACTCTGGGAAGAAAAACAAAAAAAAGACGCCGAAGAACTAGAAGAAACAAAACGATTCTCCGAAACAATAAAACTACAAGATGAAAAATAAAAACTGTTTTTTTAGTTGTAGTAGTTGTATTAGTGGGTAGTTGTATTAGTGGGTAGTTGTATTAGTGGGTAGTTGTATTAGTGGGTAGTTGTATTAGTGGGTAGTTGTATTAGTGGGTAGTTGTATTAGTGAGTAGTTGTATTAGTGAGTAGTTGTA
>JAITAZ010000688.1 GCA_031283825.1 Planctomycetaceae bacterium
CTATTGTCTTCTGTTGAGTCTTTAATCATGGTTTTTAAATTATCGCGTCTCCAGTGTTTCCTAAAAAAGAACCATTTGTTATTGTTCAAAGTATAGTTACTCAAGAGATAAAACAAAAATTCTGCCAAAATATTAATTCTATTTTTAATCTATTTGACTTTCGCTTATAGCAAGGTATCTTTTGGTAATTGATTCTCAGACAAAAAAATTTTCGGAATCTCGAATTCCGAATTTAACAATTAACCTTTATTTTTAATATGAGATTTAATACCGGAACTATTATTTCATTCGCACTTTTATTATCAGCCTTGATGATAAATGTTTGGCGATATCCTCAAGTACAGGAAATGTTAGATAAAGAATTACAGGCAAATTTGATTCCGCCTGTCCTATCATACAAACCAGATAATTCAAACCAATCCGCACAACCAAACGAATCAGAAGATTTCGACGAATCCAAAAATACGTCAACTCTCTCAACAGATCAAACAGAATCGATTAAATCAATAGAATCAACAGAGTCAATAAAGTCAACAGAACCGATAATTCCAATTGCTCCGGCGACTCCAACGACTCCAATGCCTCCAACGACTCCAATGTCTCCAACAACTCCAGTAAATTCGACTACTCCGGCAAATTCAGCTGTTTCTACTGAAAAATCATCAACAATAAAAACAACAACTAATTTAACATCGCCGCAATCTCCAACGACAAATCAGACTCCAAAAACTGAACCAATAAAATCGCCAGTTCAAGAATCAACGCCGGACGTAAATTTAACTAGAGAAATTTTGCCTCAAGAATTATCGTTACAAAATATATTACTCAATAAAGATTCGATTAACATCTCTAACCAAAACGGCAACAATGCAAAATATACAATTTACTTATCAACCTCTCCAGCACCAGCGGCAATCGATACCCCAAAATCAACTTACGCTAATCAATATTCGACAAATCGACAAAGTCAAAACGACGTCGTTTCAATAAATCACAAAACAGAATCATCGCGAAAAACAATTATTGATACAAAAAATATCAAACAATCCTCAACAGAAACAAAACACATCCGGCTAATCAACACAATAGATACCACTCTGGAACGACCTATAATCTACGACTAAAAAAATACGCCCTACGCCCCGTAGAAATATTTTTTCGGGACGCTTGACAACTTGCAGTTCTTTACTTACTATTATCGCCCTTGTTGTAGTTGTCGGGGCAATTCGACAACTTTTTAAAATGTTCGCACTTTAATTTTCGATTATCGCCGCCTGATTACATTCGGAATACAAACTTTTTAACGCATAGAATAGCTTTTCAATCGCCGAAAATCATAGTACGAATTGTATAACCGCTACCGCTTGAAATTTTAAACGTTCGCCCTTTTAAAACGACTAAACAAATTAAACGACTAACAAAATTATCGCGAACAATTTTACGCGACGAAACGCCGTTGTTTCATCGCTTTTTGACACAATTGGAATTTATTTCGCAAAAAACCATCATGGTTGAACCCGTTACGATCAATCTCAGCGTTTTGTCCCAAAAATTGGGACTCCCTCAGGAACAAGTTCAAACAGTAGTTACACTACTCGACGAAGGCTATCCTGCTCCATTTATTGCACGTTACCGAAAAGATATTACAGGTCAACTCGACGAAACTAATATCAGATTCATCGCGTCGGAATTACGACTCCTGCGGTCTCTCTCCGAAAGAAAACAAGCAATACTCAAAGCAATAGAATCCGCCGGAGAACTACAACCAGAACTCGATAAAAAAATCAGACAAACACAATCCCTAAAACAACTAGAAGACCTCTACCTGCCCTTCAAACCAAAAAAACAATCAAACGCTACCGCCGCAAAAGAAAAAGGATTGAACGAACTAGCTAACGAAATTCTTGAAGAAAAAATAAACCCAGAAAATCTCGATTCACGCGCCGCCGATTTCATAAACAACGATAAAAATATAAAATCTATCGCCGACGTAATACTCGGCACCGGATTAATTATCGCCGAAAAATTAGCAGAAAAATCAGAACTAATACAAAAAATCAGAGAATTACTACGTATCGAAGGAAAACTCATCACAAAAAAAATCGAATCAAAAAATAAACAAAACACGACAAAAACAACTCAACAAAATATCAACGAAAATAAAAACGAAAATAAAAACGAAATAGAACAAAAATCTGACGAGAAACTAAACTCCGCCGAAACGGAATCTACTACCGATTCCAATTCGGAAAACGAACAAAAAACAAACGCCGAAATTATCGTTACAAATAATAACGACAATATAGCCGCCGTTGAATCTGAAACTAAAACTGAAACTGAATCTGAAACTGAATCTAATTCTGAAACTGAAATTGAATCTAATTCTGAGTCGAAATCCGAATCGGAAGTTGACGTAAATTCGGATTCTAAATCTGATACCGAAACAGAGTCAACCAATACTGAATCTGCCGAAAAAACAGATTCAACAAATGACGCAAAAGAAATTACGGAACAATTTTTAGAATTACGCGGGTCAATTGTCGGCGATATAATTAAATCTGCGAAATCGAAAATTGCATCAGGTAAAAAGAAATTGCAACAACAGCAACCGCTGCAACAATCTAAAGTCAAAGATGATGCAAAGCAACGCCGCGAAGATGCAAAAACAAAAGAACGCGAACATTTGGAACATCAATTTGCTGACTTTTTTGATTACTCTTGTTGCGCCGGCGATATTCCGCCTCAAAAGATTTTGGCGTTTAATCGCGGCGAAAGAGAAAGAGTATTGCAGGTAACAATTGAAATCGACGAGAACAAAATTTTCGAGTTGACACGAGATATAGTAGCACCGCGCGAGCATAAGTTCGCTGATTTTTTGTCGGGTTGTTTGAAAGATGCGATTCATCGGGTTCTTCTTCCGTCTCTTGAGCGGGAGTTGCGGTTAGACATGACAGAGTACGCGGAGAATTACGCGGTAAGGATTTCGTCGCAGAATTTGCGTAATCTTTTGTTTCAACCTCCGCTTAATCGCCGTCGTGTTTTGGCGATTGATCCAAGTTTTAAGTTTGGTTGTAAGATTGCGTCGTTGGACGAGTTCGGCAATGTGTTAGGTTCGGATACAATTTTTCTTACGGGCGGTTCGGATCGTAACAAGGCGAGTTCGATTAAAAAGTTGGCGGGGATAATTGAGCGAGACAAAATTGCGGTTATTGCGATTGGCAATGGTTCGGGGTGTCGCGAGGCGGAGGCGGCGGTTGCAAAGTTAATTGCGGATTCTTTCGCGGACAAAGACATTTCGTATGTGATAGTCAATGAAACTGGCGTGAGAATGTATGCGTCGGGTTCGGTTGCGAGAGATGAATTTCCGAATTATGATTCGTCGCTTCGAGGTGCTATTTCGATTGGACGAAGACTTCAAGACCCGTTGAGCGAAATAGTAAAAATTGACGCGGAAAATCTTAATGTGGGAATGTATCAACATGAAATAAAGGTGAAGCGTTTGCGGGAAACGTTTAATGATATAGTTGAGTCGTGCGTTAATTTTGTCGGGGTTGACGTCAATTCGGCGACGCCTTCGATTTTGCGTTATGTATCGGGATTAAACAGATTTACAGCGAAGCGGATTTATGATTATCGGTTGGATTTTGGTCAATTTCGGACTAGGGAAGAATTTTTAAAGGTTAGTGGAATTGGCGGAGTTACGTTTACGGGTTGTGCTGGTTTTTTGAAAATTTACGGCGGCGTGAATCCTCTTGACGCTACGTGGATTCATCCTGAAAGTTATCATGTTGCGACGAGTTTGATTGAGAAGTTTGGTTTTAAGTTAGAGGAATTGAGATCGGCGGAGGGTCGGCGTGGATTATCGGAGAAGATTAGCAATTCGAATATTGTGGAGCTTGCGTTGAAATATTCGTTGGAGTTTGGGATTGGCGTTTGTGCGGTAACGGATATTTTGGAGGAGTTAAAGCGAATTTCGCCGACGGGCAATGATCCGCGTGAATCGTTGCCGAAGCCGATGTTTAGGAAGGGATTATTGAAGTTTGAGGAATTGCAGAAGGGAATGGAACTTACCGGCGTGGTTTCGAATGTGGTTGAGTTTGGCGTTTTTGTTGACGTTGGATTACAGGAGCCGGGGTTGGTTCATATTAGTCAAGTGTCGGACAAGTATATTAGGGATGCGTATGAGAAGGTGTCGGTTGGCGCGATTGTTCGGGTGTGGGTATCGGATTTAGACGACAAGAAGAAAAGATTATCACTGACGATGTTACCTCCCGGAACGTTGAAGGAATCGAAACGCGGCAGTAATAATGTTTCGTCGGACGGAGATGTATCGAGTTCGACGAAGCCAGAAAATGAAAGAGGAGAAGGCGGAGAAAGAAGACAACGACCAATTCAAAATCGCGAGTTAAGACGAAGAGGAGATTTTCCGAGTCGAGTTGGAGTTGCGAATCGAACAAGAGGAGTAAGAGGCGATTCAACTGGGCAAACATCGGCATCGACGTCAACGTCAGCATCAGCATTATCGCCGTCTAGTGGTGCGGCGAATAAATCTGTTGAGGGTCGAGTTGGAGGAGTTCGGGGCGGTCAATTTGTTTCAAGAGGATCGAGGGAATTACGAGGTCGAGTTGATCAAGGCGGTCAAGGTCAAGGCGGTCAAAGTGGTCAAAGATTTTCGCGGGGTTCTGGTAGTGATCAAAGGTTATCGGCGACGCGAGCGGCTGGCGGATCGGCGGATGCATCTGGAGCGGGAACGGGTTCAAGTCGAGCAACGTTTTCTGGTCATGGCGATAGAGGACGCGGAGTTGTTCAAGATCGTGCGGGTCGATTTAATAGCGGAGAACGTCGAGGTGGAGGTGGAGATCGAGCTGGACGAATGTATGACAAAGGCGAGAAACGTCCTAAAACGTATGTCGCGCCTCCGAAGATTAAAGAGTTAAAACCGATAACGGAAAATATGCGTCAAGGCAAAGAGCCGTTAAGAAGTTTTGGCGATCTAGCGCAACTTTTAGGCAGGGTTCAAATAGTTGATCCTGTCGTAGAAAAAAAGCAAAAAAAATCAGCGATTAAGAAACCAGAACCAACAATAAAAGAAAACAATGAAACCGAACCAACAACAGAACAAACAGCAACAGAACAAGCATAAGATATTCGTAACCGTTCATGGAATTTTTTATTTTTTTATCGAAAAATTAAAACGTGAATAGTTTAACAATTGTAGAGACGCAATGCCTTGCGTCTCTATTGTTGTCTTAGCCTAAATTCGATCAAAAGATCACCGATAGAGACGCAAAGCATTGCGT
>JAITAZ010000120.1 GCA_031283825.1 Planctomycetaceae bacterium
CTCGGTGAACTCTGTGTAATCAGTGATTAATAAAAAACAAGTTTTTAGAAGTTCCCAATAATAAAATCAATTCAGATTTACCGTCGGCTAACGCCGACGCGACCTTTCGGCGAAAGGTCGCCTACCTGATCTGGGGTTGCAAGTGCGTAACATGAGTTATTAAAACCGCGTAGCGGTTTCCCAAAATAGCGACGGGTAAAAATTCGCTAGAATTTTCACCCATCGAGAAAAAATCGCGTTACAATTTTACCCATTGCTATTTTGGAGTAGTCTCTACGGGACAAGGTTGATGTTTTGATTCAAATTAAAATTTTCTCTGTGTTCTCTGTGGTTAAAAATGAATTTTTAGAGATTCTCAATAGATAAGTCCGCTTGATTTGATATATTTTGGACTGTTGCAAAAATTTTTTTTGTCAAATTAGGATTCAGGTATTGCACCGCTTGACAATTTGTATTATACTTCGCGATATTACAAATTGACGAGACATTGTTGAAGTCTTGATTTACCTATTTTAGAATTTTTGTAACAAAAATTAAGTGAGTTTAATCATTGGCAAATTTTTGATTTCACATATCGTACAAAAATGTTTTTTGTACAAATTAAAATTTTGTCGTGTTTAATTAGTCGTTTATTGTGCCGATAATTTTTTTCTTTTTTTCGATGAAAAAAATTTACGCGGTAACAATAATTTAAGTACCGTTGGTAAAATCCTTTAACAAAATTGAAAGGAGAATTACGATGAAAAAGACAAATCCAAAATCAGATTTGTTGCAAGCCGAAGTCAATATGAGTATTGACATTATGGCAAATGTTAAAATAGAGAACAGGGGGGGGGGGGGTCAGATATGTAAGTCTGGCAACCCGAATTTTCGCTTCGGCGATCCTCTGGGGATTTCTCCCAAGCCTCCTTTTAGCGTATTTGGCTTCACTCTTGTTGAACTTCTGGTAGTGATTGCGATTATTGGAATGTTAATCGCAATCCTTTTGCCGGCAGTTCAATCAGCGCGTGAAGCCGCCAGACGAATGCAGTGTTCCAATAATCTCAAACAATTGAGTTTGTCGGTTCACAATTTTCACGACGCAAACGGACGCTTCCCCGCATCCGCGTGGGATCCAATTTGGCGTGCAAACACCAAAGCAAGAGCCGGCTGGATTGCTCTTGTATTTCCGTTTGTTGAGCAAACAGCTCTTTACGACAATATACTCAAGAGTACGCCGCCGTCAAATTATTTGACAGAAACTAGTGCTGCAAATGTGCGCCTTTCGGGATTACTCTGTCCTTCTGATACTAAGGGTAACACCTATAATCCTAATGCGACTTTTACAGGTAGCGGCGCAGGTTCGACAATTCCCATTTTTTGGTCTAACTATCGAGCAAGTCATGCCGATTTGCCCGGAGGAGACACAATAAAAAGCGCGGAGAATATTGGATATTCACCCGCAATTTGTAATTCGCGACCTAGAGCATGGTGTCAATTCGGACGTATTGACGTTACTTTTGATTATGTTACCGACGGAACTAGTAACAGCGTAT
Organism: Planctomycetaceae bacterium; assembly: GCA_031283825.1. GTDB lineage: Bacteria > Planctomycetota > Planctomycetia > Pirellulales > Thermoguttaceae > WRKP01. Next base: position 1,536 of record JAITAZ010000120.1, read on the forward strand.
TACTAGGCGAAGGTTTGCTTCACGATGAAAATAGACGAACTGATTACCGACGAAATATAGCAAGCGGTATAGAATGCCTATACTATCATCCGCCGCAAAATGTCCTGAATCTTAAAGGTCCAGGAGGACAATTTCTTAATCCGTCTCAGGCTATCCTTACACCTGGTACAACGGATAGACAGAATTGTATTACAAGACCTTTAAATCTTGGCAAAACGGCAATAGGCAATTATCCAAGCTGCGCTTATTTTCACACTTTACTACCGCCGAATAGTCCGAGTGCTTATTGGAAAGATTTTATGCTTTTCCAAATAGCCGCTAGTAGCGAACATCGCGGCGGAGCTAATATTTCGTTTATTGACGGGTCTGTTCATTTCATTACAGATACGATTAGTACGAAAAATTTGAGTAAAGCCGGTCAAAAAATTATCAGACCAAATTGGAGCGCTAGTTATGCGACAAGTTATGGCGATGATCGAGCAAACTACGCCGCGCCGGAATTAAAAGACCCAGCAACTGGCGAAATATTTAGTTACGGCGTTTGGGCAGAGTTAGGGACAGTTAATGTAGGCGAGCCTACAACGCTTCCTTGAGTAGTAGTTTTGTCGTATGGTTGAATTTTCGTACAATAAATTGCCTGCGGCATAGCGTAACCTTGTAGGTTTCCGTGTCTCCGTTATATCGTAGGTGAAATTGGGTGAAATTCGACCTTTCGCGTAACTGTGAAAAATGCAGTTACATTTCAATTGGTTGTAGCCGTTCACAGTTTACAAAGTAGGCGATTTTTCGTTTACGACTGGTAATATGAATTTCGATGAAATATGAGCGTAAAAGCCGACTTTCCGACAGGCAAGTCGGCGGCTCTAATTGAAAATTCAAGCGCGAGTAGTTGAGAAAGATCGCTTACTTGTGAACGGTTATATTTATGTAACATTTAATCTCAAAAATAAGGAAATATATCAATGCGAAAGATTTTTTTGGTTTTGGCTTGTTTTGTGCTGTTGACTGGTTGCGGTAAACGTAGTCCTTACGATACTGTCTTTGTTACGGGAACTGTTTTAGTAGATGGCACTCCGATGCAAGGAATCAGCATTATTTTTAATCCAGTCAATCCTGATGAAGGTCATGCCGCCGGCGGTATGACTGACGCAAATGGAAAATATAAATTGACAACGGCAGGATTAGATATTGGCGGCGGAGCTGTTGCTGGGACATATAACGTTACTTTCAGAAAAATTGAAATTGTAGGTAACGATCTGTCATGGGAAGAGCAAATAGTAAAATATCCCAACGGATTACCGGTGATTTATCATGTTCCCCAAAAATATGGAGATCAAGGTACTTCCGGTATCGAATCTGTTACAATTGAAAAAAATAAAAAGAACGTGTTCGATTTCAATCTTTCAACAAAAAATTGACAATTGACATACAACTCGTTCTATAAATTTCATCAATTTAAGGGCGTAAAACTTGCTTTCCAATAGGTAAGCAGGTTTTTACGCTTTTGAATAGCCAAAATTCATAGTACCGAATTATACGAAATTATTTCAAACGAATAAAATTCATTAAATAATTTGGTAATATATCAGTGGAATAATTTTAACAGCATTGTATTTTCGTTGAATCGTAGATTCTTCCGTCCCGCTAGGGACGACACTTTATTAACCGTATGCTTTAGCATACGGTAAAGTCCCCCGA
>JAITAZ010000199.1 GCA_031283825.1 Planctomycetaceae bacterium
TTTGCGGTTGAGATTTATTGTCTGTTTTGGTTTCGTTATCTGGTTTGGGGAAAATATCGTCGGGCGAAAAATTATCGGGTAACGGAAGAGGTGGAGGAGTTGTAATTGTTGGTTTTATAGTCGATTCGTATTTTTGTACTTCTCTGATTACTTCTAATAACATTTTTCCTTCTTCATTACCATTATCGACCGCTTTCTGTAACCATTTGTTCGCCGATTTATAATCGTTTTCACTATAAAAAATTTTACCGATATAAAACATTGCAATAGAATTATCTTGATCCGCCGCTTTTTCAAGCCACTTATACGCCTTGTCGCGATTTTTTAGTTCGTCAAAATATAATTTTCCAAGAGTACATTGCGCTTCGACATCGTCTTTCATTGCAGCTTTAAGTAACCATTGTTCGGCTTCCTCCAAGTTTTGTTTAACTTTTTTTCCCTCAGCGTACAATTTCCCAAGCCCAACCTGAGCTTTAATATCTCCATTTTTTGCAAACTGCCTCAATCTTTTTTCGGATTTGATAAAATTTTCTTTGTCGCTAGTATCCATTTGAACATATAACAAATCAAGGTTAAGCTGCGCGTCCTCGACATTATTTTCTACCGCTTTTTTTAACAGTTTTATTGCTTCTTCATAATTTTTTTCAACGCCTTTTCCTTCGATGTACATAATACCCAGAGAAAGTTGCGCTTCCGCGTAACCTTGTTCTGCGGATTTTCGACTCCATTTTGCGGCTTCTTTGAGGTCTTCTTCCACGCCGTCGCCAACCGTATAAGCCATAGCAAGACAATATTGTGCTTTAGCATTTCCTTGCTCTGCCGACTTTCGCCACCACATTACGGACTCTTTGATATCTTTTGTTACACCGTTGTATCCTCGCATGTATAATATGCCAAGATATAGTTGTGCATTTGCATTTCCTTGTTCGGCGGCTTTGCGATATAACTTGGCAGCTTCAACAAAGTCTTGTTTGATTCCACTTATGCCAAAATGATAAAGTTGAGCAAGATTATACTGCGATTGTGAGTCGCCCTGTTCCGCCGCTTTACGCATCCATTTTATTGCTACTTTGTGATTTATTTTTACGCCGACACCATAAAAATAAATCACGCCGCAAAAACTCTGAGCTTTTACGTTGCCAGCTTCAGCTGCTTTTTGCATCCATGTGCTTGCTGCAACGTCGTTTTTTTCAATGCCTAAACCACCCGCATAATGTAAACCAAGATGATATTGCGATAATACGCTTCCCAACTCGGCACCCTTTTGAAAACAAGGCAACGCCTTATCGTACTCTTTCTTATCGAAATGAGAAATACCAAGTTCTTCATAATACTTGGCATCTTTTGCCTCTTCGCAAATTGCGTTATTTTGAAATAGCACGCAAAAAGACAATTGTAAAAAAACAACATAAAATAGAATCGCTATTTTATTACTACTGGTTAACATTGATACCTCCTTTCTGATCAATTTGTATTATACTTTTCACACTTTAAAATTCAGTTTTGGAAATTTATTGAGTCAAGTTTGAATTTAAAAATCATGTTAATCTTGTTAATTCTGACTAAAGGCAAAAAAAGAAATTTCAAGAGTGATGAGTATATTAACGTAAATTTTACTATAAAGTCTAGTAAAAGACTCAATAGATTCAATTACTAGACACCCTTATATTTTCAAAAATTAATGTTAGCGAATTAAATTTTATGGTCAATAGTGCGAGTAAATAAATATATTTTTGTACGATTTTAGGTTTCGTCGGGGCTTGATTATCAGACTCTGCGCCGATTAATTGGGCAGTTGAATCGTAACTGTAATTTGCATCGTTGATCGAAGTATTTCTACTGTATGGACTAGCCATAAATTATTTTGTACATTGTAGTTTCTGGTGTGATTTTTTAAACTTTTTTAAAAATCGCGGCAAGGAGGCTTTACATTGGATAAGCGTTATAGAATTACAGATGAATCAAATTTTGACAGTTGTTTGGTTAGTCCGAGTAATTATTCGTGAATACTTTTTCGATTAAAAAAATTTATTGAACCGTTTATTGAGCATCTTCATAAGCGAGTTCAGCGAGTATATTAGTTGTGTGTTGATGGATGAACGATTAAAAAATTGTACGCAAGACGAGTATGCCTGCTTTCGTTCAACTCAATGGATAACCCAAACAAAAAAACATGCCCAATTCACACAAAATAGCCAAAAATCGCAGATGTAAACAACTATAACAAGATGAGTTAAGTTTAGTTAATACAGTAGAATTATAATGATTTGCAATTGCAATCTTGGATTTTTTGTACAATTTGGCGTGCTTTTTGTATTCGAGTTATCCATTGTGCGGAACGAATAATCAATTCGACTTTGTTGTCGAAAAAACCAACGAATAGAAATTTGGTAATTATTTGTTAGAATTTTCGTAATATATCATGTTACGCACTTGTTGCCCCTGATCAGGTAGGCGACCTGATCTATTACCGCCTATCTGATCAATAAACGCCTACTGACGGACAAATACTGCGTAACATGAGTTAATAATTTTTTTAATTAATATCGATCCATTTTTGTTCTTTTGCGCTTTGTATGATGGCGTCGCAAACTTTTTGAGTTCTTGCGGCGATTCTCATGTCTGGTTCGAATTTTGGTCCTCCGTCTAGGCTGAATAGGAAGTCTGCTAGACCGTTTATAAATGTGTGTTCGTAACCTATAGTTGTTCCCGGCACCCAGTAGTTTTTCATGTACGGATGTTCGCTATTGGTTACAAGAATTTTCTGCCAACCAGTTAAATGGTCTTCGATTTTTTTGCCTGAATCTGGGTCGGCGTATCTGAAAAATTCGATATATTCGGGTTCTTCCAGATTGAAAAAAACCGCGCCGCGTTCTCCGTTAATTTCCATCGTGCTGTAATTTTTTCGTCCGCGTGCATATCGACTCGATTCGAAAGTTCCGATTGATCCGTTTTTGAAAACCGCCAAAAACATACAAGCGTCGTCGATAGTGATTTTTTCCATTTGACCCGTGTCGGCATTTTTGCGTTCCTTGATGAAAATTTCGGTGTGAGCGCAAACTCGCGCGATTGGACCGTTTATCCACTCTGCGGTGTCGATTGAGTGAGCGAGCAGATCGCCGGTAACTCCGCTGCCCGCGACTTTCGCCGATAATCTCCAAAGAGACGTTCCGCCCGCCGGCACTTTTTCGCTAATTGTGTAATCTTGCAGATAAGTCGCCCGATAGTGAAACGGTCTTCCGACTCGTCCTTCGTCAACTATCTGCTTGAACAACGAAATAGCCGGAACACGACGATAATTAAAAGACACCATATTCTTAACGCCCGCCTTCTCGACTGCCTCGACCATTTCAGCGGCTTCCGCGTAGCTCATTGCCATTGGTTTTTCGCAGACAATAATTTTTCCAGCTTTAGCGGCGGCAAGAACCATATCTTTATGCAGAAAATTAGGCGAGACAATATCGACTATATCGATATCCGACCGATCAATTAATTTCTGCCAATCGGTTTCGATTGATTCGTAGCCCCACATCTCCTGAAATTTCAAGAGCGCGGCTTTGTCTTCCTCGCGACCATAACAAGCCTTCAACACAGGTTGATAAGGCGTGTTGAAAAAATGATTCACCTGACTATAAGCGTTTGAGTGCGTCCGACCCATAAATCCGCTGCCAAGCATTCCTACATTAAGTTTCTTTTTAGACATTTTCGTAATTTTGTTAAAGGTAAACGAAACATTAAATCAACATACATTAAAAATGGTCAAATTAAATTTTGAACATAATGTAAATTGATTACAAAAAATTTTGAATAATTATTTCATAATTTCATTGGATAAAAAATCGTAACTTTCAAGCCGCAGTTTTTTAAGGAACAGAAGAAACTTTTTGTTTAAATCTAATTGAAATGACTCAATAGCGACATCTTTTGAGTCTTTAATTTTCAATTTCAAATAACGACGTCTCTATTGTCCCTTCTGTCCCTAACGTCCCTACCGTCCTTTAAAAAACTACCACTGAATCGTTACAAAAAAATATCGTAATTACGGAATAATTCTATTTCGAGTTAGAGTTTTTTCTGCGTTTTATTTTTAGGCGTTGCAATGATTGACAAAATATTCAACCAATATTCCAATATTCATCAATATTCACCCAAAGACTCTAACGGACAAGGGGCGGTATTTTAATCAACAAAAATAAAATAACAATAGGAAGATTAAGTCGGGGAAATTCCCCCTGCCTTCCAGATTATGTTGTAGTCGGTATAATGTTGCGTTTTGAAATTGACGAGTCTATTTTGGCGAGTCAATTTTGTGCGAGAATTTAGAAACTTGCGAAACTAGAAATTGAAAATCAAATAGAAAAGGTGCAAAAATGCGTCATTTGAAAAAAGGTAGAAAGTTAGGACGTAATCCGAGTCATCAGCGCGCGCTGATTAAGAATCTTATAATAGCGATACTGAGGACGGAAACAGACGATGTTGACGGCGCTGAAAATGTTGCGAAAAATCCGGGTCGAATAATAACGACTCTTCCGAAAGCTAAAGAAGTTCGTCCATTGCTTGAAAAATGCGTAACAATAGCAAAGAAGGCACAGGTTCATTTGCGTGCGGCGAAAGAGCTTGAAGTTGCGGCGGTTCGCGGCACGGAAGAGTGGCGGAATTGGAGAACCAGCGAGATGTGGCAGAAATGGAATCACGCAATGGCGCCGGCACTCGCGGCAAGACGTCGGTTGTTGAAAATTATCGGCAATAAAGACGCAGTGCGGATTTTGTTCGATATAGTCGCCCCAAGATTCGAAGAGCGAAACGGAGGCTACACAAGAATTTTAAGACTATTCGCAAAAAGAGTCGGCGACGCCGGACAACGCGCAATAATCGAATTCGTCGGAAAAAATAATCGCGTCAAAAGCCGAGTCAAACGAGTGAAAGTCGAGTAGTCGATTTAAAGCGAGGTTCTATTTCCGTAGAGAAACAACTATCGATCAGGTAGGCAACCCTTTCGGCGCAAAATTGCCTGCCTGATCAATGATTACTCAAGATCAATAGTTGACTACCGAATAGTTACTAACTCATTTTACGCAGTATTTGTCCGTCAGTAGGCGTTTATTGATCAGATAGGCGGTAATAGATCAGGTAGGCGACCTTTCGCCGAAAGGTCGCGTCGGCGTTAGCCGACAGTAAATCTGAATTGATTTTAATTATTGTCGAATCCATTTTATCGTTGCCTTCGGCAACGCGACCTTTCGGCGAAAGGTCGCC
>JAITAZ010000208.1 GCA_031283825.1 Planctomycetaceae bacterium
GGGGGACTTTACCGTATGCTAAAGCATACGGTTAATAAAGTGTCGTCCCTAGCGGGACTGAATAATCTACGATTCAACGAAAATACAATGCTGTTAAAATTATTCCACTGATATATTACAAAAATTCAATAAAAAAATTCAATAAAAAATTCCGTTGCCCTTTCAGGGCGTAGGAATTTTTTCTTGCGCGTGAACGGTTACAAATGAAGTCTTTCATAAAAAATGCATCCCAAAATTTAAGACTAACAAAGCACTAGCTTGAAATCTAGGATTAGAGACTCAAGAGATAAAAACAAATATTCCGCTGAATATTGCAATCAAATCAATATAATTATGAAATGCATAATTGTAACGATAAATGTTATTTTATTCTTTTTATTATCTAGCGTTTTTTTGCGTTTGGATATTTTCGCGTCGATTCCGATTATTGACAAGGAACGCTTAAAAGCAATCGCCGACGACACGCCGCTTGCTCGTAGCGGAGATAAAGACGGTTGGAATTATCTGTTCGACATTTTGCGAAACGCAGATCAATCAGAACTTGACGCCTTATACGGATCGGACAATGAATTTCGACAACACAAGGGCATAGCGGCTCTAGCCGAAAATTCAAGCGAGAACAATTTAAAACCAATCGACTCTGATAACGCGGCAAATGATAATAATCCGTCTTGCGAAGTTGTAGGATTTACCGAGTTAGATCGTCAACCGGCAGAATATCGCGGACGACTCGTTAGAATAACGGGAAAAATTATTCGATGCGATAAAAAAAAAGATTATTATGTATCATGGATTCTACTAGCTGATAAACGCAATATTCCCGTTTGTGTCTGCTCGATAGAATTGCCAAATGAAATGATGGAACGTATTACGCAAAAATCGCAAAATTCACAAAATTCGCAAAAAACACAGGAATCGCAAAGCAAAAAAGTAATTTTCGCAACCGTTACCGGATATTTTTACAAAAGACAACTTTGCATTTCCGACAAACTCGACGAATTCACTACGCCGACTATTTTGTCGAAATCTTTTATCTTGCACGAAGCAAACGACGCCGATAGTTTTCAATCGGGAATTAACGTAACGAAAAAGCAAAACCGTTTCGCGTCGATAGAATTTATTCTGATTTTGCTTATCGTAATTATCGCGTGGATTGTTTGCCGTAGCTATTTCAACCGAACATTCGCAAGACGACGAATTACTTTTCAACAAAATATATCGGCGGACTCAATTCCTATTCCCGAAACAGACTCTAAAACGGATTCTAAACTTAACTCTGAAATTCAAATTAACGTAACAGAAAATAATATCGATTCAGACGCAAGCGTCGATAAGGCTCAATTGTCTGAATTATTGTCGAAGATTCGGTTGTCTATTCAGATTGTAATTGTGTCGATGACGATTTTAATTTGCGGGTCGAATAATTTTTACGCCGACGAATCGAGCAAAACAATTAACGTAGAATTTGCGCGAAATCTTTTTGAGATGAGCGCCGACGAGTGGCGCGAGTTTGGCGAGGACTCCGAAGTATCGGCGAAATATCGCGGTAAGGTAATTAGTTTTTTGGGCGATTTTAAGTCGTTAGTTTCTCCGTTGGTTTTGCGTCGAGAGGTTATCTCGTTTACTGATTTGTCGTTGACTAATCGCGATGGGACAACTTTAGATCAGCTTGTAAATTCTCCTGAAATTTACAGGGGTCAAGCGTTTCATGTTAAGGGAAAATTGTCTAACGTGAAGAGAGTTACATTGAATCGGCAGGAGCAAAATATTTGTAAGAGTCCGGCGCTTTATCTTGCGGTTGCGGAGGTTTGTAGCGGCGAAAAAGTATTAGTTTTGACGTCGTTTATTCCAGACGGTTTGATTGAGTTGACGGAGCGTCAGACTATTAGGTCTGGTAAAAACGCGAATGTTGCGAGGGTTCAAAATAACGTTCAAGATAACATTCAAAACAATATTCGAGACAATATTATCGACGACGTAATTGAAATATTTGGAATTTATGTTAAGCGTGTTCGAGTTGGCGGCGAGGTTTTAGGGGTTAATTTTAGCGAGGTAGATTTTGGCGGGGTTGAGTATTTACCTTTATTTATTTCGGGCGGCGTTCAATGGTATTCTGGCGAGCGGAGTTTGGTATCGAGTCTTGGCGTTGACATTGGTTTATTTGAGTTATCGCCTTGTTTTTCGGTGTTTGATTTGCGCGAGGACAAGTTGAGAGTATCGACGTCTCTTAGTTTATTGGGTCGGGCGGAGGTTATACGTCGAGGATTTAAGTTGACGGAGGCGGATAGGGATCCGTTTTATGGTTTGATTAGAGGATTGAGAAGCGTATCGGTAGAGGAGTTATTTGAGAAATCGGCGCAATTTGAGCGGGGCAAGCGTTTAGTTTCTGTTCCTGATTTATTTAATGATCCGGTAGGCGTGCGCGGCAGATTAGTTAAGTTGACAGGTGTTGCAAAAAGAATTTTACCGACGATAGTTGAGGACGAAGTTGTAACGGGTTTATATGGGATTGATCGTTATTATCAGATTTTTTTATATGTAGAGGGTTCGGGTGAATTTCCGATAGTAGCGTGTGTTGATTCGTTACCGAAAGGTTTACGGGCTGGTTCTGAAATCGATTATAGCGAGCGAATTTCGGTAGCTGCGATCCCTTATAAATTATGGGTTTACGACGCAGAAATTAAAGACGACGAAAAAGAAAAACAAATGGATCAAGAAAAACTCAAAGCCGTAGCTGTCCCATTATTAGTAGGAAAAGTTGTAAGATGGTTTCCTCAAAAAAAGAGTAAAAACAATGCAATAAAATTTATAAATATAACTATTATGATTTGCGTAATTTTATTTTTCTCATGGTTATTAATACATCTATTCTGGTTTAGAGTTCGTAAGACCCAAAACATAAAAACGAATATTCAATTAAAAAAATTGTAATATTTCAGTGGAATAATTTTTAACACGTATGAATATTGTACAACCAACCTCATTTTCAACCTAATTTTTCTTACTATTGTTTAAAACCTCAGTAGCCAATGACACTCCCCACACCAACCTCATTACCTCATTATTCGTTTACGTTTTTAATGAGGTAATGAGGTTTGTGTGGGGAGGCGATAATTGATCAGGTAGGCGACCTTTCGCCGAAAGGTCGCGTTGCCGAAGGCAACGATAAAATGGATTCGACAATAATTAAAATCAATTCTGATTTACCGTCGGCTAACGCCGACTCGACCTTTCGGCGAAAGGTTGCGAACCTACGGTCGCATACCTGATCAATTATCGCCTCCCCACACAAACCTCATTACCTCATTAAAAACGTAAACGAATAATGAGGTAATGAGGTTGGTGTGGGGAGTGTCATTGGCTACTGAGGTTGTTTCGTAAGAAAAATTAGGTTGAAAATGAGGTTG
>JAITAZ010000224.1 GCA_031283825.1 Planctomycetaceae bacterium
ACTTCGACTGAAATAAAATTTATCAAGGACTATTTTATGAATTGGAGAGAACGAATATTAGTCAGCGTTGAGATTTGTCATGGCAAACCGTGTATTCGTGGAACGCGAATTATGGTTTCGGTAATTTTGGACAATCTCGCAGACAATGTTAGCGAGGAGACAATTCTCAAAAATTATCCCTCGTTGGTTCGTGAAGACATTCGTGCGGCAATTTGTTATGCGGCAGAACTAACACAAGAACGATTCGTTTCACTTAAAACTGAATAATACCATGAAATTTAACCTAAATGAAAATATACCGCTCGCCGCCCCAATAAAGAATTGTTACCGATTTTGACCTAATAGAACGCTAATTTTGACCTAATACAAAAACAGATTTAATTCTATAAAATTTTTTACAATAAAATGTTACTCTAAAATATCTATTAGGTTTTTTTAGATTTTTGACCTAATAAAAGTTCTAATATTTGACCTAATAGCTTTGCAAAAGAAACCGAGCGTTTACACAATATTGATAAAACTATTTTTTAATCTTTTTTGTGATTTTTGAATTTATATCATTTGCGAACCATCGCCCTGCGCGCGTTGTACCTTGTGATATGATATGTCCAGATTCTTTCATTTTTTTTAGTCTTGCCTTTACCTGATTTTCAGATAACGACGGCACGACTTGACACAAATCGCGGAAAGGCGAACCATCTTTACCGCTTTGTTGAATATGTTTCAATAGCAACGTTTCCAATTCATTCTTGCCAAGTCCTTTTTTTCGCGTGTAAATTCCCCTTTGACCTTTAGAGACATAGTATCTTTCCGACAGAATAAATTGTCCTCGTCCAGTTCTTTCAACAACGCCTAATTCGATCAATCGTGGTATTCGTTTTCTTAAAGCCGCTGGAATTTTTTTTTCTCTGCTTATGTAATCAATAATAAGAAAATCATCCGTGTTAAATGATTCCAGCGTTTCATCGGCGATCTTTTCAAGCATCAATAAAATTTTCGGGTCGCGAACTAATCCATCAAGCAAAACGACAACGCGATGATCGTTAGTTTGCGATAAGTCTGGAAGTTTTTTTGCATGTTTGACGCTCACCTCAAACATAAGATTCATTCCTTGTCCGGCTCTTTCAACTAAACCGCATTTTGCAAAAATTTCAGTAATACGACGGTTTCGCGGAGATTGAATTTTCAAAATATTCTCCCGCGTAACATCATGCGGAAGTCCGCCGGGGCTTTCTATCTCAAGCCGTTTCGGATATTGTCGAATAAAAATACTACTGCTGTATTGATAATTACGATGACTTATAGCGTTCAATATTCCTTCGCGAATAATACGTTCATCGAAAGTTGGTATATCGAAAATAAACAATCCCGATTGAAAATGTTGCCAATCGTTTCGATTATTGATTAGTTCCCACAACTGATCGTAATACGCAAAAAATCCTTCGCGAAATTCTCTGCGGAACGTTGCCGGACCAGCCGCTTCCGAAGAACGATATTCGTAAATTACTTCGCACTGACTCAATAATCGTCCTAGCGCTTCGCGCGTTCCGAATAATACCAAAGCCGCATTGGTAATAGAGCCGTTGCCGGTTATCGCTTCGCAGTCAATCAATAGTTGTTTAGGTTCAATAGAACGAATCGCAGAATTGCCGGACTTCCTAATCCATCGAGATCGAAACTCTTCAATTGCATTAATATTTAAGTCTTTCCACGCGGCATTGCTACATTTGTCTGCTGAAAAATCGCGTCCGATTTCATCAAAAATCGCGCGTAACTCTGATTCAGACATCTCAACAAGACTTTCTCCGCGTCGCGTCCAATATCTTCCGTCAAGTTTGATCGGAATACCAATCGGACGCGGCGCAATAGAAAAAACAATTACTCGTTTTTCAAATTCCGAAAGAAGTTGAAAATCAACTTTAATTTGCAACTTGTCCATCAAACGAGTACAAGTTGATTCAGGATGCTCAAACGCTTGAGTTCCGATAACCTGACGCGGACGCTTATCTGTAATTCCCAAGATAATTTTACCGCCGCCCATATTAGCAAAAGCACACGCATATTGAACTAATTTATCAAAACTAAATCCAGTTTCCGCCGCCTTAAATTCACAATGTTCGCCTTCAACTTCATTCAATAACTTTTGTAGAGTTTTGTTTGTTATCTCCATGATTCAATTCCTAAATATAATCTAATTGTTACCGTTCACGGGTTTTTAAATTCGGATTTGAATTGATAAACCCAATGTAGAGACGCAATGCTTTGCGTCTCTATCGGTGATCTTTTGATCGAACAATGAGACGCAAGGCATTGCGTCTCTACGTTTGTTAATTTGTAATCGTTCATGTTTTAATTTTTTCGATAAAATTTTTTCCGTGAACGGTTACGAAAACTGCGACTAAATTTTTACAATCTTTTATTTTATTCCCCAGAAGTTTATTTTTTCTTGTTGGATTTTTACTGGGGTGATTTTTTGTTTAAGATCGTTTTCATCTTGATACAGTATTATCTCTTGATCCTTTTTTAAGCCGAGTTCAAAAACGCCGGAAGAAATTTCCTTTATGCTTATTGATTTGTCCGATAACTTAAATTCTCCAACGAAATTTGGTTTCACTTTGCACGGCTCACCGGCTAGACTCTTGATCCTTATCCAACTTGTCTTGCCATCTTTGCGGATAGCAGTTACAAGGAACGCACCTTCCGCCCTGAAATCTCGGAATACGACGTCTTTCCACTCTGCCGAAACTGCTGGGAAAATTCTTATCACCTCACCCCAACTCTGTAACAACATTTCCTGCAAAGATTGAACCGCAACAAGCCCACACTCGACAACCGGAGAACCTTCAATATACTGCGCATTCGGCATCACAAATCGCTTCGAATTATGATGACCCCGTAAACATCGCAACGCATTCTCTCCATCGCCCAATGTCGAATAAATCGCCGCCGCCGCCGCAAATGACCAACCAAAAATCTCACGCGATTTTTCTACCGTCAACCAATGTCCCATAGACTTCTCAACAATCTCTTTGTTCTCCGGTTGCTCTGTCGATAAAATACGCAAAGGCCAAACCATCAAAATATGAGACCAATGACGATGAGAACGTGTAAACGATAAATTACGACCAACTCGAAATCCATTTTCATCTCGCGGATAATCCACAAGATCGCGCAAAATTTCTTCCCACTGCGTGCGACGCGAATCCTTAAATTTGTACCGATCATCCAGATAAATTAACGTCGTACATGCCCATCGCAACAACGATAAATTGTAATTATTATCCGCGTCATTTCCGTACTCCGGCGAATGCAATTTCGGAAGATGTAACTTTCCGTCGTCGCCTTTGGTCAATATTTTCGAATACAAATTTACGCTCTGACGAAGCAACGGATAAAACGCATGAGTATTCTGATCCGTAATCAACGATTCGTCCATCGAATAACGATAATGCAACCAATACAAATGCAACGCCCAAGTAAAATCACCCGGATTAATATAACTGTCCGGCGCAAGCGTTCCATCGCCGCGCAAGCCTTCGTTGTCCGTCGTGTGAGATACCGTCGCGCAATCGTCGAACTTCCATATATCTTTTGCATTCTTGACATAATTCTCCCGATTCAAATCAATAAGACGAATAAACGATCCGCCAATCTCTAAACGATTAGCCGTATAAACCGGAAGATACGCAATCTGAATATTCAAATTCCACCAAACTCGCGGCCAACTCGTGCTACGATACCAAGGACCAAGCTCGTCAAACGGCATTCGGTCGCTACGAGTTCCAGACGCGAATTTGTAAATTTGAATCCAGTAAAAACTCTCCACTTGAGAATCCGGCACAGACACAAAACTCTGCGGATAATAATTATGCCACCAATCACGATGCGATTTAATCAATGCCGACGTAGAAATCTTTGCGACTCTTTTTACCGTGTCCAATGCCTCGCGTTTAGAATCCGCCGAGTCGGCAGGTTGATTCGGTCGCAGGAATTTATCAGAGATTGTAAACGTTAAACGCTTTTTTATCGACTTGACAATGTCGCCCGATGAATTGTCCGCCGATTTATTTTCCGACTTGTCCGACTTATCCGCCGTTTCGTCGCTAACAATCCACGCCGAAGTAAACGAACCGCTGGCGACTCGTTTTTGTTCGCAATAGTTGATTTCATTTTCGACTCCGATTTCAGGTTTAGGATTAGGCGGAATTTTTACTTTAGCGGTTTCGTCGCGAAAAACTGCGGCGTCTTTGGGCGACCATTGGAAAGTTGCGTTTTTCTCATCGCCGATTAGTTCGAGATTGACAAGCAGAATAATTTCCGACGTATGATTTATCGCGCGAAATTTTATTGTTCCTTTATCGGTGATAATTTCGCCTTGAACTTCTGCGTTCCAAAGGTCGGTACGTAATTTGCCGGATTGAATTTTTCCCGCCGTAATCAACAAGATTCCGCCGATTGGAAGACGCGCATTATCTCGGCGATGATCCGTAACGTCTGAGCGACCGATTTCAAATCGTAGTTGATTCGGAGCGTCTTGAAAAATTGTCGTGCCGAGTAATCCATTTCCGAGAAACGCGCCGTGATCGAAATGACTCGGCATTCTCTCCCAGACAATATCTTGTTTCGACAAAAACGACTGCCAATCGATTTCGTCGGCAACAATTATCGTTGCGCTAAATATGAATGTCGAAAATGTCGTCAACATTCCCAAAAGTAAAACCGTTAAAAAACGGCGCAAATTTTTAATTTCAATTTTCATGTTTGTTTTTGTTTGTTGTTGTTAGCCGGATTGATTATCGATCCGGAAAATTGGTTAATTGTTGAAAAGCAGCCCAATGAAGCTAGATTAAATTTCAGTATAATCGAAGATACAAAACAAGTAAACTACAGAATTAAGTTTACAAAATAAAAATACAAAATGAAAAGTTGTAGTAGATAATTTATCAGCGGAATTTTTGTAACGTTAAATATCGTGTTGGGTAATTTACAAAAAACTTAAACAAATTTTCAGGAGAATAAAAGATGAAAAAATTGTAACCGTTCACGGTTTTTAAAAACCATATTATTTTTTTTGGTAACCGTTCACGTTCACAAGAAAAAAATCCTACGCCCTTTCAGGGCTTAGGAAATTTTTCTCTTGTGCGTGAACGGTTACTATTTTTTTAGTTAGCGCAATTCGGCTTTTAAAGGTCGCGTTGCCGAAGGCAACGATAAAATGGATTCGACAATAATTAAAATCATTTCAGGTTTACCGTCGGCTAACGCCGACGCAACCTTTCGGCGAAAGGTTGCCTACCTGGCTGGAGCAGCAAGTGCGTAACATGAGCTAATTATCTATTTTCTTTTCTGCGAAATTATTTCTTTTTGCGATGGCGTTAAATCTTTGCTATTTTTCTTATTTTTTCTAATGCGAATAATCATTATAACCGATAAAGATGTACCTCGATTCGTAAACGGAATCAAAACATACCAGAAATGAAAATTACTTCCTATCGATTTCTACATCCTCAATCCTACATTATTTATCCTAACTCGTTTCCATTAACTCGGAATCCTAACCGTTAAATTTATTATGTCATACGGTTTATACATTTCATCCGAAGGCGCGTTGGCGCAAGATTATAGACTCGCTGCGATCTCAAATAATATCGCTAACGTTGAAACTCCGGGATTCAAACGCGAGTTGGCAATCCAAATGGCTCGACACTCCGAATCTATCGCAATCGGAGAAATCGAACCCGATACCGGCTTAATCACAGATATCGGAGGTGGAGTTCACACTATCGGAACTTTCACCGAATTTTCTCAAGGTCCTATCAAACCCACCGAAACTAAATCCGATCTCGCAATTCAAGGAGACGGATGGCTTCGAGTCCGAGATATGTCAAACAACGAAATTTTTCTCACTCGCGCAGGCTCTTTCCAAGTTGACCGAAACGGAACTTTTGTCGCAGAATGGGGAAGAAGCAGATTCCAACTACTAGATATCGACGGCGAACCTGTCGCTCTCGCAGACCCAAACTCAAAAACTTGGAATATCACCGACGATAACGTCCTACAAGATGTCGGCGCCGGAAGATTACAACAAATCTCAATGGTTATGCCGACAAATTTAAGACAATTAGTTAAAACCGGAGAAAACGTTTACAGAATCGACGCACCAGAAGAACAAATTCTATACTCCGAAATCGAACCAAACGAAAGACAAAGAATAAGAGAAGGACACCTCGAAATGTCAAACACAAACCCGTCAACCGAAATGATCGAAATGATTATCGCCTCACGCGCTATCGAAACAAACGTAAAAATGATTCAAGCACAAGACGAAGCAACCGGAAACCTTATCTCCCGCGTTTTACGAGTCGCTTGAACAAAATAATTTTCGTTACAATAATTATCCGAATTATCGCAAACACACTTAACCCTCCCGATCAATATGCCATTTCAGACTATTTATTCCTCCGGCACAGGTATGCTCGGCATGGAAAAAAAACTCAATACAATCGCTCACAATCTTTCCAATGTCGAAACAACCGCCTACAAAAAACAACGCGTCAACTTTGAAGATTTATACTACGATAACCTCCGCTACCCGGGTTCGCAAGACGTAAACGGCGAATTCGCGGCAACAGGTATTGCAATCGGAGTCGGTACTCGCGTTACAAGCATACAAACAAATTTCTCCGAAGGCTCGCTGTCCGAAACCGGTCGCGATCTCGACGTCGCTATCACCGGTGAAGGATTTCTACAAACAAGAGACCCACTCACCGGAGAAATCTTTTATACTCGCGCAGGAAATTTAAGCGTCAACGCAAACGGATTTCTCGTCGTCGGAAGCTCGCAAACAGGACGATTACTCGAACCAGAAATCGCTGTTCCCGCAGGTGTACAAAAAGTACAAATCTCCGACGACGGCGCAGTTTACGTCGTACAAGACGGAAACGTTGACGTCCTACAATTTATCAACCGATTACAACTAGCCACTTTCATCAACCCCGAAGGCTTACTACGCGCTGGCGAAAATATGTACCGCGTAACCGAAGCATCCGGCGCGCCTGTCATAAACGATCCGGGAAGAAACGGAGTCGGAACTATAAAAGCCGGATACCTCGAAATGTCAAATGTCGCTCCTGTAATAGAACTAATCGATATGATTACTTCACAAAGAGCATACGAATTAAACAGCAAATCAACTCAAACCGGAGACCAAATGCTACAAACCGTCATCAGCATAAAAAGGTAGGTTTTAGAGTTGTATTAGTTGTAGTAGTTGTAGTAGTTGTATTAGAGTTGTAGTAGAGTTGTAGTAGTTGTATTAGAGTTGTAGTAGAGTTTAGATTTGGTTGTTGAATTTTTATTTTTTTTATCGTTACAATAATCCATAAAAAAGTATGAAAAACATTTTTGTCCTATTTAGTTTTTTTTGCGTAACTCTGCCGATGACGAATTTTTTACTCGCGGCAGAAATTAAATTACGCGAACAATCATACGTCTCCGATACGCTTGTTCGACTCGGAGACGTTGCAGACATTATCTCTAACTCTCCTCAAGAATCGACGCAACTGAAACAGACAATACTCTTTCCAACTCCTCAAAGCAATAACTCGCGAACAATCAGCTTAACCGAAATTCGCGACTTGCTCGCTCGACTCGGAATAAACGTACTCAATCATAATTTCACCGGAGAAAAAAAAATCACAATAATAAATCCAAATGTCAACCAAAAAAATTCAGACAATAAAATAATACAAACAAATCTAATAACAACTACAACGACAACAACTCCTAATTCAACTCCCGCGACATCGACGGCGTTAAATCAATCGTCGTCTCAATCGAATTTTCCGTTACGAAATATATCGCCCGACTTCATTAAACAAATGGAGAAAATCATCGGCGAATCAATTCATATTTATCTTCGTCAACGCTTATCCGATAACGTGCCGTCAAATTATTATCAACAACAACCTGCTTGGAACGTTTCAGTAAAACTCACGCGCGAACAAACGCTCGTCCTTGCAACAAATGGTCAAATAAACGAAATCGAAGGCGGTAGCGAACCTCTGGTCGGAAAACAAAAATTTCAAATTAAATTGCAAAATATCGACCCAAAAACAAATCAAAATATCGCCGTTACTGTTGAAGCCTACTTGATTCCGGTTATCAAAGGTGTCGTTGCAATTCGTAAATTGCCAAAAGGTTATATTATCGGTGAAGACGACGTTAAAATCAGCGAATGCGAAATTCCAAATACAAATAACTCGAATAAACTCGACAACTACTTTAACTCAACCGACAACGTAATCGGAAAAGAAGTTACCGACAACATAAAAGAAGGAAATATTATTACGCAAAGCCAAATCAAAAGACCAACATGGGTTCGTAAAGGAGACGCCGTTACGATTGTCGCAAAAAATAGCGGCGTAGTCGTCCGAACAATTGGAATCGCTAAATCAGACGGCGGAGAAGGAGACACAATTTTCGTTACAAGAATCGAACAAAATAATCAAACGTCAAAAAGACATAACCCAAAACAACCGCCAATCGAACTCGTCGCAACTGTTACTCATCCAAAAGTCGTAGAAGTAAACGCTACGCCAATTGAAATAAAATGAGTGTATAAAGTTGTAGTAGTTGTAGTAGTTGTATTAGTTGTATTAGTTGTAGTAGAGGAGATTTTTTAATACGAAAGAAATTATAATGTTGGTTACTAATTAATTACAAACTATAACTCAACGCGATTTGCGGTTATTAACTTTTTTGAAAAGACTCAAGAACAACGTCTTTTGAGTCTTTTCAATCAGACTTAAAACAATGACGTCCTTAATGTCCCTATCGTCCTTTCTGTCCTTTATGTCCCTTAAAAAAACTACGCCAGAATAATTACTTTTACTTTATTTTAATAAAATGAAAAAACTATTTCCATCAATTAAGATTTTATTCGTAACGATAATTTTATCGTATTTGATTTTTTGTAACGATAATGTTTCGTTGGCTCAATATGGCTCTCTTTCTGGCTCTACGACATTGCGAGTCGGCGAAGGGCGACCTCTCACGATGGCTGAAGGTTCGGAGTTATACAGACCTGCGCCGCGTCAAAAGGCGTTTCAATTGCATGACATCGTTTATGTCAACGTGAAAAAGAAATGGAATTACACCAACAATGCGACTCTCACGAAAACGAAAAAAGTCGAGGCGGAAGCGCGATTAACATATTGGTCGAAGTTCAAAGGTTTATTCAAAATGCCGACAAGTGCAGCCGGTCAAGCGTTGCCCGAAATCGGCGGAGAGATCGATCACAAAACTCAAAATAAAGGGAATATGACTCAAGCGGAGACAATTGAATTTATCATCGCTTGTGAAATAGTTGACGTTTTAGAAAACGGCAATTTACACATCGAAGGAACTATTTCAACGCAAATCGGCGAAGAGGGCAAAGTCATGTATGTCGGCGGATTCATTCGACCAGAAGACATTGCGCCGGATCACAGCATTTCCGGCGACAAAGTCCTACACTTCAAGTCAACCGACATCCCAAGCGGACAAATCTACGACACCCAAAGAAGACCATGGGGAACAAGAATAATTGAACAATTAAAACCAATGTAAAACAAAAACGCAGAAAATTACTATTCTTTTATGAAAATTATTGTTGGCATAACCGGCGCAAGCGGCAGCATTTATGCAGTTTCACTTTTACGGGAATTATCACGGCGAGAAGTCGATGTTTACGGTGTTTGCAGTCAAACCGGTCAAGAAGTAATGCAATCAGAATGCGGCGTTAGCTCAATTGATTTTCCATCGGTGATTTGGAATAAACCTGATGATATGTTTGCGTCAATTGCAAGCGGGACATGTTGCGCCGACGCAATGATAATATCGCCATGTTCGATGAATACTTTATCATGCGTCGCTCATGGAATTTCAAATAATCTATTACAACGCGCGGCGGCAGTTATGTTAAAAGAATCGCGTAAATTAGTCGTAGTTCCTCGCGAAACGCCGTTGAGTATTATTCATCTGGAAGCAATGCTAAAACTTGCCAATGCCGGCGCTATAATCCTGCCGGCAACTCCGGGTTTCTACAAACAACCAAAATCAATTCAAGACCTAGTAGATTTCATAACAGAACGAATATTACAGATAATAAATCCGACAACATGATAAATAATTGTAATTATTCAGTAGGGAATAATCCCTGATCAGGTCGCCTACCTAATCGATTATTATTTACCGCTGAATCGTTACAGTTTTTTTATCAACGATATAATCTGATTTTTTGTATCGTCGATAGTTTTGTCGTTGACAATTATGAAATCTGCGCGTTTTCGTTTTTGGTCGATTGGCAATTGAACGGATTCGCGTAAAGTTAGATCGTTTTCTGTCCAGTTTCGTTTGAGTATTCTTACGATTCGGTTTTCTCTGGATGATTCTATGAAAATAATTTTGTCCGTAATTTTATCAAAACCTGTTTCTAATAAGAGCGGGGCATCGAGAATTATTAAATTATTCGCGTTTTGAGATTGTTGATAAATTTTACAATTGGTTTGATCAGAACAGAAATTATTTTGCGAGAATAATCGTATTTTTTCGTCTATGATTTTAGAGATTCGAGGATGAATAATCGAATTAAGATATTTGAGTCCGGCTAATCCTTCTTCGGTTTGCTCGAAAACAATATGAGCAAGTTCTGAACGATCAATACAATCAACGCCGTCTATATTGCGAAAAACTTTTTCACCAAAAAATGACCGAATCTGTTTTGATATTGTTTCCTCTGAAAGCAAATCATGACCGATTTTATCAGCGTCAATCAGTTTTGCCCCAAGTTCTGCAAACAGTTTTGCAACCAAACTCTTACCGCAACCAATTCCTCCAACTAATCCTAATATCATCGCGTTTTTTGGATATTCAAGGTTTAAAAAATAAGTAACCGTTCACGGTTTTTTAAATTCTGAATTATGTAATATTAGTCGGAAAATTTATTTTGGATTTTGCGTTGTAACAATTTATTAGGGACTTTTAGCGTTTTTACATTGCTAAACCCAATGTAGAGACGCAATGCTTTGCGTCTCTATCGGTGATCTTTTGATCGAACAATGAGACGCAAAGCATTGCGTCTCTACATTGGGTTTAGCAATTCAAATCCGAATTGAAAAACCCGTGAACGGTTACATCTTATTTAAGGGACAAAGAGAAACATGTTGTGTAGATTCTTTTCTCCCCGCCTTGTCAAAAATTGAAAAAATCGGACAAT
>JAITAZ010000529.1 GCA_031283825.1 Planctomycetaceae bacterium
TGTTATTGCCGTTACCGTATGCTAAAGCATACGGTTAATAAAGTACTGTCCTTGCAGGACAATGAAAAATAAAATTGTCCAGTAAAATTATTCCACTGATATATTACCATAATTATTTACTTTAATATTTGTAACGTTCTCAAAGCGTCATTTGTCTATCCGTGTTTAAAAATAATTCTGAATTTTTTGGCGATTAAAATAAAATTAAAAGACTTTTTTTAAGCCGGAGATTTCCGTATTGCATTTTATGACGATTTATTTTATATTGCTCGTCCTGATTTGAAAAAATCTGATTTACCGTTTTTAGAATTTTCGTAACAAAAAATCATTTTGAGTTTGATCGTGACGAGTTTAACTTTTTTGTTGCGCAAAAATGTTTTTTGTGCGAGTTAAATTTGAATCGTGTTTAAATAGTCGTTTATTGCATTGTTGAGCTTTTTTATTTTGAGAGAAAAAATTCCAACGTCAATAATTTTGTAATCCGTTTGAGAATCCTTTACCAATTTAAAATGAGATAAAAATGAAAAAGTTTAGTAAAATTACAACATCTGGTTTGACTTCAGTTGAAGTTGAAATCGATGTAGATTTTAGTGTTACGTCCAATGTTAAAATAGGCATGAGAGGCAGGTTATTTGTTTGAAATTTTCGATTCGAATTATTGTTACGATAAATCAATTTCATAGTGTCGCCCCATGCGGGGCTTTTTGTTGAATCGCGTGGAGATTCCGAACCGTAGATTATGCTTCGTTACACCTATGGGGACTTCTAAAAACCTCATGTAAAATTTATTTTTATTAGGAACGTGGTCGTCTCGACCGCATATTTAGGCGTTTGTCATGCAGGCGGGACACCCGCGTTCCTAATAAAATTAGTTTTTAGAAGTTCCCCTATGGTTATCATATATCGTCCCCGCTGGACTAATAAAAATATTGTAACCGTTTGCGGTTTTTTAAAACCGTGAACGATACAATAAATTAACAATCGCTCGTAGAGACGCAACGCATTGCGTCTCTACATTTGGTTTAGCAATTCAAAAACGCTAAAAATCCCTACTAAATTGTTATAACACAAAATCCAAAACAATTTTCCGCTCGATATTACATAATTTCGAATTTTTAGAGATTCACTATGGAAGTTGCGTCGTATTGCCGTCATCAATATCCGAAAGATAACTTAATACAAAAGTGCTAGTTGATAAACTAACATTACGTACAGAACCATCGCCGATAGCAAAATTTATACTTGACGGATGCTCTGAACCAAAACGTAATGCCAATCCATTTACTCCTTTAGTAGCAACTGTCGCAACCGTGCTAGGTGATCCTACCGCTAATCTTATATCCAGCTCGCCCAAGCTACTAACAGCTGTAATTACTTTAGTATATTGAGTAGTCTGATCGTCTGTTTGATCGCCGCTAGAACCTATGCCAACTTTTTTGTTTTGAATTAAACCAATTTGCGTTTCTTTACCGCCACTTCCGTCGTTATTAGCATGAACAGTACGACCAATTTGCAAAGGCGATGTATCAGAAGCGAATAAATAACTTCCATCCCAACTTCCTCGTCCAACGTAAAAATTTTTCTTTAAATATCCGCTTGGAATATATTTTTCGCCTAAAATTAACTGATTTGACGTACCGTCCGACCAACTCGCAAATGAGTTTCGAGAACTCCATCGTGAATAAAGGTATTCTTCTGAAGAATAAATATAAATGTTGTTGTCAAGATTATAAATAGCCGGCGACGATGCTGGCACAAACGGACTCCGATTTTGCGGTACATACGTTCGAAAATATGCGATTCTGTCAGAAAGCGGCGGCGCAGTCGAGTCAAAATTATTACCGGCATAAAACATTCCTATCCTTCGTACTTCTGCATTACTATTATCCGTATTGCGAAAATGTAAAACGGCGGCATAATCGCCTACAGGTCCTCCGCAGTCTTCCGCGCCGTTACCTTCTTCAGAAACTCCAAGCATTTTCTGTATTCCAGAACGTCTTGAAGGACATTTGAGAATTGGACTACCAGCAAATTCTTTGCGTTGTTCTTCTGTTAAATCAGTTACCCAAACGCTGTTACCGCTTCCCATTTTTCGACCAATACCAGAATCGCCCGCATTGGCAAACATCATCTCATAGAGATTCTGTTGTTCGTGGAATGGCATCAACAAAACAAATAAACTCGCTCGATCCGGTCCCAACGAAATTGGCGGAACTGCATCATAAGCATCGCTAAATGTGTGAACCGATAAAGCAAGCTGCCTGAGATTACTTGAACAAGACATTCGCCTTGCAGCTTCACGCGCCATTTGAACTGCCGGTAAAAGTAATGCAATCAATATTCCAATAATCGCGATTACCACCAAAAGCTCTACAAGCGTAAAACCAAAAGCAAAAAACGAAGTGTTGTCAATAGAAAAGCTAGGAAATTTGTTAAAATTTCCTTCTTTTTTTCTACGTACCCCCCCCCCCCTTCGCTATTTTAACATGATTGTCTTCTAATTTGACATTTTGAATTTCAACCTCGACATTGGTTAAAATTTTTCCAAAAACTGAATTTGTTCTTTTCATTTTTCGTCCTTTTTTAATAGTTGTTGTAGCGGACTATTTAACGTACATAAATTATCTTGCTATGATTTTTCTTTTCACCGTTTATACAACTCGTACAATGAATCTCGGTAACCTACATGTTTAAAATCTATTTTTCAAAGGTAAACAATCGGTATAACTGAATTTTCAAGTGCGAGCAAAATTCATAACTCAATAAACGACGTTAAACGCAATTCATTTGCGGGTGTCTCAAAAACTTTGAAAATTTCTGCTATTAGCAGAAACAAGACTACAAACCCGCAAAACTTGATAATAAAATTGCGTTAGAATATTACTGTTGCAAACTGTATGCCACGATTTTTTCTTTTTGTATTTTTTTCAGTTGAAATTTTAGAAACAAAAAATATTCGAATAGAAATATATCCCAGTTTTTATGGGAATTTGAAGGTTTTTTGCGTTCAACAATAAACCGTTGTAAATCGGAATTTAAATCAGAAAAAATTTTTTCAAAAAAAATTATAATTTACATTTTTTCTTCAACCGTGAAATATGATAGTAGCCGCGAAATATCACGGCAAATTATTGCCGTTTTCAAAAGTTTCGTTTGGGGTTAAAATCTGTTTGAAAAGTCTCAAGAGCGATATCTTTTGAGGCTTTTATTTCCGATTTCAAACAATGATGTCCCTCATGTCCTTTAAAAACTGCTACTGAATAGTTTCGTTACAATTGAATAATTACAAATATTCTGCTATTCTAAATTTTTCGGCGTTTAAAATAAGATTAAAAAAATTTTTTGGAAATTGCATATTTCCGTATTGCATTTTATGACGATTTATTTTATACTACTTCGCCTTGACTTGAAAAAAATCTGATTACCATTTTTAGAATTTTCGTAACAAAAAAACCAAGTCGAGTTTGATCGCGGCGAGTTTAATTTTTTGCGTTTTGCACAAAAGCGTTTTTTGTGCGAGTTAAATTTTGTCGTGTTTAAATAGTCGTTTATTGCGTTGTTGATTTTTTTCTTTTTGAA
>JAITAZ010000544.1 GCA_031283825.1 Planctomycetaceae bacterium
GGCAAGTCGAAAAAAATGGTCGGATTACAATTCGGCTATGAAATACGTTGCCATCAACCAACTGCTTACGACGTTATTCTAGGAAGTCAAATAGGAGTCGGCGGCTACCACGCTCTGGCAGAACTAGACAAAAACGGAATTATGGTCTCCGTAGGTAAAACAATGGAAATAACCTATCCAACCTTCGAAGAACTAATCGATATGAATAAACTCCGCGCCTACGAAAGACCAATTCAAGTCGGAAGCGATATACACAACCTAGCTAGATACATCGAAGCATGGGTTTGAAAAATTTGTAAAAATTCAACCGACAACCATTGATCAATAATTGCTATAAGATAAATTGTTATTTTTTTTAAAGAGACTTAGGGGACAAAAACGTCCCCTAAAAAAATTCGTAATATATCAGCGGAATTTTTTATAACGATATTTCCTTGAATTATGCTTTCTTAATTTTCTGCGATTTTTGCGTTAAAATTTTTTATCAAATTTAAACGCAGAATACACAGAATATCGCAGAAATAAGTTGTTAAAAATATTCCGCTGAAATATTACAAAAATTCTACAGATCTATTATGTTAAAATAAAAAAACGATCTTCGGTTTTTTAGTTCCGAAGATCGTTCCTTGTAATTGATAGAAACCATAATTTATTTGACCGTCGAAAGTCACACAAACGCCGGCTCTTCAACTTCCAAGAGATGGATTCCTGAGTGTCGCTTTTTTGCGACAATTTCTTGTACGAACTCTTTGAAAATACGTAAGTCCATAGCCGTTGCGGATTGCGATTCTGGGTGGAATTGCGTCCCTAAAGCAATCCAATCTCTATGCAACGACTCAATTACCTCTACTACGCCATCCGGACATCTGCCCGTAACCAAAAAACCCGGCGCTACGTCGTCAATCGACATGTGATGCATACTGTTGACTCTAATCTCGTTGTCTCCGTAAACTCGTTCCATCAGCGAGCCTTTTTCAATCACCAAACCGTGTCGATGATTAGCGTCCATAACGTCCCGATGCGGCAACGCTCTTGGTAAATCTTCAGGAATATGCAGAAATAACGTCCCGCCCTGCGAAACATTTAATAACTGCATTCCTGTCCCAATTGCTAAAAGAGGCGTTCTTCGCTCGGCTATCTTTTCAATAAGATACCTATCGAAAGTTTCGCGTCTTTCGTCTAACAATTTTACCGACGGATGAAGCATAAATCCATCGCGTCTGGGATCAAGATCCGCTCCGCCTATCATAACTACTCCATCAAGTTGATCTAGAATCTGCTCAAGATTCGAATCAAGATGCTTATTCTCCGGATAAGGCGGGATAATCACAGGCAATGCGCCCGCCAGAAGAAGGGAGTCATAATAGCCTGAACAAATTATACTTATCGCTGGAACATTCCTCTGCGAAGCACGATAGTCAGAATTGACTCCTATCAGCGGCTTCCTTGGCATTCTCTGTCCTCCATAAAGTGACAGAATCATAACGCCGCCAAAACATAAATCAAAAACGCACAAAGGCAAACTATTACTAAACAAGTATTTAAAAAATACCGCTCCACCCTTCCGACACACGTTCACTCTATACAATCTTAAAACGCGACAACAATATACGAACAAAAAATAAATTTAACGTGTCGTAAGTTACCGAATTTCAATGCGTAAAAAGTAAATTACTATTTTTAAAATACTCTACTAATTCATACAAAACAAAAACATAACGCCGTTTTCCCCGCAAACAAAGCAAATAAAAAATCCGAAAATAAATTTTCGTCGGATTCCCGCGCTCCCCAGCTTCACGGTTTGGCAGATTACCAAACTTACAAACTATTCTTCCTGATTTTCGATTGACACAACCAAGAACTCAAGCGATAGCAGTTTAAAAGTTTTTCAAAACCGCAGTGTTATAATTTGTTTTCTTATATGATTTTTGGTTTCCCTTGTTATTTAATGGATAAATATTTGGCTACAAATTCCGATCTTTTGTCCGACCATAAGTCGCAATAAATATTTGCTTTATGTCATAACCGAAAACTACGTATTCGGATGAATTACGGTAAACTTTTGTGTCGCACGACTTAAATAGGAAAATTAGCGAAACGATTCTTAAAATGAAATGTCGGCTCGTCACTGCCGCACTTCGGAATGCAAGTTGGCGGGAAGTTTAACCGAGTTTTGACCGTTTACAACCCTTTTGCATATTTTGCGTAGTTTTTTATTAAATCATACTAGATGTAGGGAGTTTTCCTATTTTAACGATTATTTCGAATAGGTTTTTTACGCAAAAAAAACGTCTCTTTTTGATATAACTAGCTGAAAAATTAGTCGATTGCACAAAGACGAAAAAATATCGTAATCGACTATTTTCCTCTCAAACGCTACATTCAAAGGGGCGAAAGCGAAATTTCTACCAACCCGAAAATTCTGTCAAATCGTCTAACAATTTGTTAATTTTGTCTATACGGAAATTTTTCCAACCGGAAATTAAAACGTCCCGCAAAATCCCGACAACGTAACTGATTTTCTCCCAAAATATTAAGAGCGTGAATCCGCGTGCAGAGCCGGAATCTCAACAAAAAAATTGACAAAATTTTTTCACTAGAAAAATTCCCATTGACAAGAAACCGTTTTTTTTGCATTATCCGCATATATTGAATAGGCAATGTTACATTAAGACAAAAGGGAATCTCTAAAAATTAATTTTAAACCACAGAGGACACAGAGAACACAGAGAAAATTTTAATTGGAATCAAAACATAATTTAAATTTATTAAAGTGAACTTCTAAACACTAATTTTATTAGGATCGCGGGCGTCCCGCCTGCATTACAAACGCCTAAATTTGCGGTCGAGACGACCGCGATCCTAATAAAAATAAATTTTACATGAGGTTTTTGGAAGTTCCCTAAAGTAAAAATTATGGATTTAAATCAAAATTTAATGTTTTAAAAATATTCTCTCTGTGAACTCTGTGTTCTCTGTGGTTAATAAAAAAACGAGTTTTTAGAAGTTCCCAAAACAAGCTATTTGTTCCCGTTCAAGGTATATCCG
>JAITAZ010000601.1 GCA_031283825.1 Planctomycetaceae bacterium
AAATTTGGCATTGAAATTTTTTCGGGTAATTGCTACAATTCCGCAACTTTGATTTATATGATTTTATTATTCAATCACGCAAATCATAAAAATCACAAAAATAATAATCAGACAAAAAATGCGTTAATCGAAAAATTCAAGCGTGAATAGTTCATACAACTCGTACTATGAATTTCGTCAGATAAGAGCGAAAAAACTAGATTGTCAATAGATAAACCACAGGCTCTAACCGAAAAATTCAAGCGCGAATAGTTTAAAATGTTTCAGGTAATTAGAAGCGTAATATTACTTTCGGTTTTAATTTTGTTGCCGATAACAGCAGTATGTTGGAACAAAATTCCGAAAGATATTTTTCAAAAAAAAGAAAAAGTCAAGGTCGAGACCGATTCCGTTATTCAAAACAATCACGGTAATTTAACCGACCACGAACTAAACGGAAAATCGGGTTTTACTCAAATATCGTCGTCTGGAAAAAACGCTCAAAGCGATAAGTCCGAATCTGTCTGGTTGACTTCGTCGATTCCTTTGAGTTCTGATCCATTGATAAACCCCGCTTCGTCTAACGACTCTGACGCAAATAAAGATCACGCCAACGCCGCTAGAGCTAACGCCAATATTTTCACGAATAATCGTACAATAAATCCTGAATCCCAAACGACGCCAAATCGGACGTCGGACGATTCTGGTCTTGTTCGTATTATGCCAATGACGCCTTTGCCGTCGCGAGAAAATTCTTCAACCGCACAAACGCAACGAAACGGAATTATCGCGAATAATACAACTAATACGGCTAATGCAATTAACGCTCAAAGAAATTTCTCCGACATTGAAAAGGAATTGCAGCAACTTGGGGCAACGTATTATTGGCTAGAAAAATGGGGCGATCAAGGAGAGTTATTTCGATTTCGTTGTTATGTCAACCCGCATGGTAATTCTGTCGTTGCTGATAATCAACCGAATAGCAACAAGTATCAAAAATATTTTCAACATATTGACAACGATCAAATCCGCGTTATGGAACACGTTATAGACGAAATAAAAAAATGGAAGGGTATGCAATAAATAATTGATAGTTATTGTATGAATAATTCGATTCATGTAATTCCGCTTTCAGGTAAACCGTTGGAATTTGAAATTTCAGACAGGCAAGATGAAAGTACGGACGAACAGAAAAAAACTAAAACAAAAAAACAAGCAATTAAAAAATCGTCTAAACGAGCCGTAAAACAATCTGGCAAACAATCTGTAAAACAGTCTTCTAATCGATCTGACGATCAATTGGTCAATCGGTCTTCGGTTAATTATGGTAATGTAATTTTTCAGGCTGCGGACAATGGATTTTTAGTTGGAGAAGAAAATTATGTTGTAGAACGAGTCGTAGGAATGTTGCTTGACGGTTCGATGACGCAAGAACAATTTCCGATATTTTTTTACGGCGCGAGCGGCGTTGGCAAGACGCATCTTTTGCAAGGAATATTTGATTTACGTCGCAAGCGTGCGGTGAAACGTCAGCGAGACGTATTGATAACGGCGACAGATTTTGCTCGTCTTTTTGCGGAGGCGATTGACTTAAAAGCAACGGATGATTTTAGGCGTCGTTTTCGTGAGGCAACGATGTTATTGGTTGACGATATTGAGTATTTTGAGGGCAAGTCTGCGGCGTTGGAGGAGTTTCAGCATACGCTTGATGTTTTGATTTCGCGCGAGGTTCCGGTGATTTTGTCGGCACGAGCGTTACCGAAGTTTCCGCGTAGGTTATTGGATCGTGTGATTAGCGGCACGTCGGTGTCGATTAAGTTACCCGGATTAGCGGTAAGGCGTCATTTTATTGAGACGTTGCTTTTGGCGTTTAGGATTTCGGTTTCGGAGTCGGCGATTTCATTTGCAGCGAGAGAGTTATTGTTATCGATTCCGGCAATTTATGGAGTGATTGCGGGGATGGCGTGTAAGGCGATGGTTGACGACGTGAAGATAGACACGCAATATTTCAAGCAATTTCTAAAGAATCGGGCGGGGTTGAATTATCCGTCGATTGAGCGGGTAATAAAGTCGGTTGCGGGATATTTTTCGTTTAAGATTTCCGACTTAAAAGGCGGATCAAGAAACAAAACTGTAGCGATGGCGAGGGCGATAGCGGTATATCTAGCGAGAAAAGAAACGGGTTTAACGTTAAAACAAATCGCAAAATTTTTCGGCAACCGCGATCAATCGACTATAAGACATCTAGTAGAAAAAATAGAAACCGCACAAAAAAATGATCCAACAGTAAAATTACAACTAACAATAATCACAGAAAAAATAAAGAGTCAATGATATACTTTGAACGTGAACGATTACAGAAAAATAATGTGGTTTTTTAAAAGCCAAAGATAATTTTTTGGGGGACTTATGGGACATTGGGGACACTGGGGACGTTCTTGTTTGAGATCTGGGATTGATGGCTCGGCGGGGGACAAAATTTAAAGAAAAAAATTTCTCTTTTTTAAAAGCTGTTTTTTTCCCTTGAGTCGTTAATCATGGTTTTTAAATTAGTGTGTCCCCAGTGTCCCCTAAGTCCCCCTTGTCTCCAATGTCCCCCCAAAAAATAATATGGTTTTTTAAAAAACCGTGAATGGTTATGTTTTTTTTAAGAGGATAAAGGGGACATGATAGTTGCAAATCAACGATTGAACAACTTATAAGCGGCTCTACCGACATTTAAAGTGTGAACAGGTTAAGAATGTTATCACGAAAATTACTAATTAAATTGGAGAAATTTGAACGTCTATCATTTGACGATTGCGTCGAACTTCTACATTCAGACGAACTACCAACATTAGGATATTGGGCAAATGAATTTTTAACCAAAATTCACCCAGACCAATCATCAGTTCGCACCTATAACATCGAACGCAATATTAACTATACAAATATTTGTATTAGCAATTGCTCGTTTTGCGCTTTTTGCCGCTCGCCCAATTCACCAGACGGATACGTCTTAAACGACGAAATACTCTTGTCAAAAATCGCTGAAACCGTCGCTCTTGGAGGAAAACAAATTTTATTACAAGGCGGACTAAATCCTCATCTACCACTCGAATGGTACGAAAAATTACTTCGACAAATTAAAAATAACTTTCCAAACATAAACATACACGGATTCAGCCCAACAGAAATAGCATTTTTAGCCGATCACTTCGGATTATCAGATTCAGAAACCCTACAACGATTACACAACGCCGGTCTCGGCTCGCTACCAGGAGGAGGCGCAGAAATACTAGTTGACAGAGTTCGACAAAAATTAAGTCCAAATAAAGCCTCAACCAAACGTTGGCTAAACGTCTGTAAAGAATGGCACAAACTAGGCGGAAGAGGCTCCGCAACCATGATGTTCGGTCATATCGAAACCATCAAAGAACAAGCCGAACACCTACTAAAATTAAGAAACCTACAAGACGAAACAAATGGATTCACTTCATTTATCCCCTGGACATTCCAACCCAATAATACAAAAATTTCACACATCAAAAAAACCGGAACATGGGAATATCTACGACTACTAGCAACCTCAAGATTATTTCTCGACAATTTCAAAACCATCCAGTCAAGCTGGGTAACACAAGGATTAGAAATCGGCGTTCTCGGTCTCTCCTTCGGCGCAAATGATCTCGGAAGCGTTATGATAGAAGAAAACGTAGTCGCCGCCGCCGGAACTATTCATCGCAGCAACGAACAAGAATTCAAACAAACAATAAAAAACGCAGGATACATCGCAAAAAGAAGAAACGAAAATATCCTGTAAATATTAGATAACCGTTCACGGTTTTTTAAAAAACCATATTATTTTTTTCTTGTGAACGGTTACGAATAATAATTGTGCAAAAATTGGTCTTTTTAGATTTCTATAAAATTGTTATACTTCGCTCTACTATTCCGAAAATTTCTCCATCTTATTAAACACTCGCAGTTTTTTAATTACGAATTACGAATTACGAATTACGAATTACGAATTTTTTACAAAACCTTTAACCACTAATCATAATCCTGTGCTACGCGCAATCGAACTTTCTGGATTCAAAAGCTTCGCAGATCGTACTCGTATTGAGTTCGGTCAGGGCATTAGCGCGATTGTTGGTCCAAACGGCTCAGGTAAATCTAATATAGTTGACGCAGTTAAATGGGTTCTCGGCGAACAAAGCATGAAACGATTACGCGGAAACGAATCAACCGACGTAATATTCAACGGTAGCACAGACCGCTCACCACTCGGCTCCGCTGAAGTTACTCTCACATTCGATAACTCAAAAAAAATATTCAAACTCGATTCCCCTGAAGTTCATATCACACGACGAATCTACCGAAACGGAGAAAGCGAATACCAAATCAATCGACAACACTCAAGACTCAAAGATATAAAAGATATCCTAAACGGAACCGGACTCGGTACCCAAGCATACTGCATCATCGAACAAGGCCGCGTCGAATCACTACTCCAAAGCACGCCCACACAACGACGAATTATATTCGACGAAGCCGCCGGAATTAACCGATTCAACGCCTACAAACAAGAAATCCAAAGACGACACGAAAGAGTCGAACAAAACCTCCTACGCCTGTCAGATATAGTTACCGAAACCGATAACAAACTAAAAAATACTAGAAATCAAGCAGGAAAAGCACAACTCTATAAACAATATACCTCACGCCTACAAGAACTACGCATCCAATCCGCACTCGTCGATTACAAAAAACGTCAAGAACAATCCGAAAAAATACAAACCGAAATCAACTCACTCAAAAACGAAATCGAAAAATTTACAGACGAATCCGAACAAACCGAAAAATTATTGTCCAACGTAAACGTCGATATAGAATCAGTCGATATCGAAATCCGTAAACTCGAAAAAGAAATTACCGCTCTACGCGAAAAAATCTCCGGCGAAGATTCCACAATCGAATTACAAAACTCACAAGTCGATGATCTCAACACCCAAATAATTCGCAATTGGCAATCACTGTCCGAATTAAACGTCCGTAGCATCGACATCGAAGACCTAATGCGAAAAACCGCCGAAGATATTCATAAAGCAATAAAAATCAAAAAAGACGTCAACGAAACATACCGAAACCTACAAAAAGAAGACGAAGAACTCGCCGCACTATGCTCAAAATTACAGTCCGAATTAGATTCTAACCGAACCAATATCGACTCTAAAAGCCGACAAATCGCTAATCTTTCCGGCACTGTCGGAGGCTTGGAATCAGGAATCGCCTCGCAACGCCGCACCATCGAACAAAACAACACAAAATTAACAAAACTAAAACAACAACGAGAAGAATTATCGTTACAATATAACGAACTCAAAGACGCCATCGATAACATCGAAGATACAGTCAAACAAAAAAAAGAACAACTACGCCACTCGCGCGAACGAAAAAATAGACGCACAAACGAACTCGCACAACTCATGCACGATCTGTCCGAACAAAAACAACGCCAAAGCGGAATCCGCGAAAGAGTCTCCGTCCTAGAAGATTTGATCAACAAAAACGAAGGCGTAAATCCGGGAGTACGCGAAGTATTACAACAATCACGAGACCCCAAAAGCCCATTCCGACACGTTTACGGTCTAGTCGCCGACCTACTCCACGCCGACGTCGAATCAGCATCGCTAATCGACCTCGCACTCGGACAAAATTCACAATACGTAGTCGTCTCGCCCAAAGGCGAATTGTTTCGACATATTGAACGCAACGCCGCACAATTCGCAGGTCGCGTCGGATTCATCTGGCTCGACCCCAACGACGAAGACCCGCCTTGGGTAAAAAGTCGCGGGTTTTTAGGACGCAACGGAGTTTACGGTCGCGCCGATCAATACGTCAAAGCAGACGAACCATTCATCCACCTAGCCAGACGATTGCTCGGACGAACATGGATCGTCGAAAGCATGACAGTCGCCGTCCAACTCTACAAAGAAAGCGCCGACCAAGCCTCATTCCTAACTATCGCCGGAGAATTACTAACAACAGACGGCGCTCTAATCGTAGGTCCGCCAAACACGTCGTCCGGCTTAATCGCAAGACGCAGCGAATTGAGAAACTTGTCCGAAAAAATGACGTCTTTAGATGTCGACGTCCAAGAAATGGAAATCGCTGTAGTCATTGCAAAAGAAAGAGTTACAAACGACGAAAACGACGTCGAAAACGAATCAAGAGATTACCAAAAAGCCGTCGCAAATTACGATTCACTCACGCAAAAATTATCAACAGTCGAAGAAAGATTAAAAAACGGAAACGAACAAATCACAAACGTAAACGATGAAATCGAAAAATTAAATTCACAACTACTCAACATGTCAAACGAACTTGAACAAACACTCGAAGTTCAACATAATCTCAACACAGAAATCAACTCGCTAAAATTAAAACAAGACGAAATCCGCGTCGAATCAGCAAACGCAGAATCACGACAGTCAGAACATCAACAAAAATCAATGGAAGTAAAAATCGCACTCGCAAAAAGCGAAGAACGACTCGTTTCACTAAACGAAAGAAAACGTCAATTCGAAGATCATCTCACCGAACGACAAAATACACTCGCAGAATATCAACAACGAAGCACTATGCTAGAAAATAAAAAAGAAAAAATTCTACTAGCAATTTTACAAATCGAATCAACCCTAGCCGGATTGTATCTGCGAAAAGAAACCGTCGGCAAAGAACTAATCACAATTCACGAAAATAGAAATAATATAGCCGCAAAAAGAACCAAATTACAAAACGAATACAAACGACTACAACACGACTTAAATAAAATCCGAACAAAAGAACACTCTCGACAAATCGAATTAGAACGAATCCTACAAGAACAAAAAACATTAGTAGAACGCATCAACGAAGATTACGGAATCAATATCAACGAAATTATCGTAACGAAAAATAATAATAAAGAAACAGACGAATCAATTAACGTAACGAAAAATACAGAATCAATAGACTCGATAAATTCGGCTGAAGAGTCTGATAAATCAGAAGAGAATAATAAAGATAATCCAACGACAAAAGAGTCGGAAAATATCGATTATAAAACCGAAATTGAAGACCTACGATTAAAATTACAACGACTCGGAAATGTAAACGTCGAAGCAATCAACGAACTCGACGATTTAGAGTCGCGGTACAATTCGCTTTCGTTTCAGTACAATGATTTGATCAATGCGAAACGCTCAATCGAGATTGCAATTGAACGAATAAACACGTCAAGTCAGGTTCTGTTTGAAGAGACGTTTAAAGGCGTTAGAAGTCATTTTATAGATTTGTTTCAACATCTTTTTGGCGGCGGAAGCGCAGATATTGTACTAGAAAATCCGTCGAATGTGCTTGAGTCGGGAATAGAAATTGTCGCCAAACCGCCGGGAAAAGAACTAAAAAATATTTCGCTGATGAGCGGCGGCGAAAAAACAATGACATGCGTTGCATTGTTGTTAGCATTCTTCCGATACAAACCGAATCCGGTGTGCATCCTCGACGAATGCGACGCGGCATTAGACGAAGGCAACGTTGACAGATTCTTACGAACCATAAAAGAATTCGAAAACGAAACTCAATTTATAATGATTACGCATTCAAAAAAATCAATGTCAATAGTTTCAACGTTGCACGGAATAACGATGCACGAGTCGGGCGTCTCAACTCATACCGGCGTAGAGTTCAAAAACATAAACAACAACGGCGATTTAATAGAAAAATCCGCCGCATAAAATAATCATTTGTTAATTTGTAACTATTCACGTTTTAATTTTCAATAAAAAATAAAAAAAACGTGAACGGTTACAAATATTTGACAGATGTATATCAGAAAAAATTAAAATGAGAATAATAAGAAAATCGTAAACTATTCAGTAACGATCTTTGAAATCGCTACTGAATAGATACGCATTTTTTATTCGTAGAATTTATTTATGTCTAAATCGTCAAGTACAATTACATTGTTTATTGAACCTGCCAACTTTGGATTGTGCCACTTCCAAACGACATTGCCTTTGTTGTCGAATTCTACAAGTTGTACGCCTTTGTTACTGTCATTAGCACCATGACCTGTCCACGTTGCAACAACTAAATTATCATTTTTCAGAATCTGCATCTTCGCGAAAAAAATAAACTTTAGACCGTCCGGCGCTGGTAATCCGCCCCATTTGCGAATCTGTTCATTTTCCTTGTTATACTCCGCAACAAAACAACCATACCCCGCCGCAACCAATAAATTACCATCCGGCTTTTCCATCACATGATAAATATGTCGCGCACCCGGAACTTTGAATTCTCTCAATACTTTGCCTTTTAAGTCGATTTCGTTTACCCAATCGTCGTTGCAACCAAACACAATTGTTCCGCGCGACGTGCGTCTTGCGACTCTAATCGACTTTTTCTTACTCTCTGCCGGAAGTTCCTCAAGCAACTTGCCTTCAGTATCAAGCAAATAAAATTGATACGACTTCCCCTTGTTACACCCAAGCAACGTTTTACCGTCGGGAAATCGAATTACAGTCATCGTCTGTTTGTATTTCGCGTCGGTTACTTCTCTGACTACTTCGCGCGTTTGCAAATCATATTCGCGAAAACCGCCTTTGTCTGTCAACGCGACAAGAAGCCGATTATTGCCAACAAGCTGTAAATCCCAA
This sequence comes from Planctomycetaceae bacterium, assembly GCA_031283825.1. GTDB lineage: Bacteria > Planctomycetota > Planctomycetia > Pirellulales > Thermoguttaceae > WRKP01. The sequence continues at coordinate 8,661 of JAITAZ010000601.1, forward strand.
ACGCCGCCGTCGGTCAGCTTGATTACCCAATCATTTTTTGGCTCAAATTGATCCACAAATAAAATCTGCTTTCGCGATTCGTCAAGCAATAAAAATTTATGCTTGATCGTTTCCTCAGCAAATAAATTTGAGGCGAATATTGTTAAAAATATTGCAACCAGAAAACGAACACTAGTTACCTTTAAATTTATACGTTTCATTTTTTTGTTGGTTTTGTTAAGACATTTGACGCGAATATCAAAACACGACAGAATATAACCCTCTCAAAAAATTTCAACGGTCGTATTGCTTTCGGTATTGTCGCCTGATTGACAAATTAGACGACATCTTTCACATCTTTCACGCGATTAAATTACCGAATCACAATATGTGATCGTAGAAAAAAATTTTCGAGGACACTATTTCGTATTTTAACGTAAGTCGAATTGTAAAAGTTAGGTTTTCTTGCGATGTCTAATTCTTGATCGCATTCGTCGTTTTTTTCGTCCTATTTTACGTCTTCCTTTTCCTGTTTTTTTTGTTCCCACAACAGGTCTCCACAAGTTACGGCTTGCACATTGAATCGGCGAGTAAGAACTTAACTGTCTGCTTTTCGATAAACAAGCAAACGTCTCTAACCGAAATTAAAGTACAAACAACTTAAATTAGTTTTGAGTTATTTAGATTTTGACCAATCGCCCTTGTTTGAAATCGAATACATTAACCTGATTTAATCAAACCGAATTAAAATAAGCGTTCAAATTTGGGCGTTTACGTTTATTGCTACCGTTTTCCAAAATATCAAAACTTGCGACAATTTTTTTATTTTTAGTTTTAGGTAGATTGAGATTGTCGGGGCTCGAACCCGAGACCTACGGATTAAAAGTCCGTTGCTCTACCAACTGAGCTACAATCTCTTAAAATACGACTCGTATTATGAATTTCGATGATTTAAGAGCATAAAAAGCCAACTCGCCGATTGGTAAGTTGACAACTCTAATCGAAAATTCACGTATGATCATTTTAAAATCTTTTGTCAGGCTACATTATTTACGTTCAGTTTTAAGAACTTCTACATATTTATCTGCTCACCAGATTCAAAAGAGCGAGTATCATACACGCTTTCAATATTCCGTCAAGGGATACCAACGGAGAAACTTTGTAAAGAACAAAAGTAATAAAAAAATATAAGAAACATTACTGTTCAAATCAAAATTAACGACTCAAGAATAGAATTTACAATTTATTTTTTTTCTTGTT
>JAITAZ010000042.1 GCA_031283825.1 Planctomycetaceae bacterium
AATTTTCCGAAACGTATTTTAACTGTTTCCGTAAACCTCATTTAAAACCTAATTTTTCTTACTATTGTTTAAAAACCTCAGTAGCAATGAATCCCCCAAAAACCAACCTCATTACCTCATTATTCGTTTACGTTTTTATTGAGGTAATGAGGTTTGTGTGGGGAGCGTCTTTGGCTACGGAGGTTGTTTTGTTCGGAAAAATTAGGTTGAAAATGAGGTTGGTTGTACAATATTCATACGTGTTAAAAATATTCCACTGATATATTACGTTTTATTTTTTGAGTCGTGAATCCTAGATTTCAAGCCGGTTTGTCCCAATGTTTCCTAATTTAGGGCGCGTGTAAAATTGATTCTAAAATCTTTTGTAAAACTATCAATTCAAAGCTGTAATATGCTTTTTATTTGTAACCGTTCACAATTTTTAAATTACGAATTATGAATTTAAAAACCGTGAACGGTTACCAAAATAATATATTTTTACCAATTGCCGATTCTTTTGAATTTCTGCCGTAAGCGTTCTTATTACAAATAATCGTTATAATCGTTAAAGTTTTCTTATTTTGACGTCGATAATATTATTGTGATTTTTTGTAACTATTCATTAGAGAGTAGTTGATAAGCGGAGTTCAAATATGATTTTTCTTTTTTGTTTTTTGAGATTACTTGCCGCACTCGGCAGAGCCGTTGTTTTTTCGACACTTTATTTTTGCGCGAAATTTTTTTATCGCGGAAATTATCGGCGCGGATTTTCTGTAACAAAAATTCTGACCACTGCAATTTTTGCGATAATTTTTTGTATTTTGACTGTTGAATTTGTTTCTGCATCTGTTTATGACGAAGTCTCGTTGATTCGCGAAATAGATTTAAATTATTGTAACGATAATTCAATTGCGCCGGATTTTGATTATTCTACCGAGACAAACTCGACTGAAAAAATTTCAACCGAGCAAGTTGCGGCAGATTTGGAAATGTTTTTAGCTCAATCGTATCGAAATCGCGGCGGGTGTTTGTGGAGTAATTTGTATTATGCGAATACGACGCTAAAACCGAAAAATTCAGGAATAAAAATTAAGCCGGATAATTTTGGAATCCAAGTCGGAGTTGACGTTTTAACGGATCACGAAGTTTATTCTTCATTTTTTGCGAATGTAAACGAGTCGAAAGTGAAATTTAGTAATTTATCCAAGTCAACCAACGACAATTTTCTTTTTGGATATGGCAAGATTTATCATTGGCAGGTAGCTCATATTGGTTGGGGCGCTTATGTTGGTTATGACCAGTATAAAATTTCGGCGGCGGGAGAAAGTTTTTCGGGCAATGGATTTCAATCGCGGCTTGATGGCGAAATCGGTTTGAGTTTTATTTCAAAGCGATGGGATGTCAAGCCGTTTTATGCTCTTCAGTATAATTTTCTTTATCACGGCAATATTGAATCGTCTAATAAGAATGTTATTGTTAGCGATTGGAATGGTCATGGATTAACGCAATTTTTGGGAATCCGGTTGAATTGTAAATTGTTTGATAATTTATTGTTATTACAATCGCGTGCAACGTGGGTGCATGAGTTGCTTGATCATCCTTCGCCGTTTTATTCTTCTCATTTTTCGTCGGTCAAGGGCAAGGGGGCGTCGACTCCGTCTGTATTATTTTTCGACGGCAACATAGGTCGCGATTGGGCGTGGGTCGGTTTTGGACTAAAGTGGAGTTTTCTACCTCAAAGGAGTTTATTCTTAGATTACGACGCGGCAATAAACGAACGACGAGTAACACATCTTGTAAATCTTGGGCTTTGTCTAGGATGGTAACAATAAGTTAAATCGACTAATAATTTGCAATGGAAACGATAATTACTAGTTTTTCTAATCCTAAAATCAAGGATACGATTAAATTGCGTGAAAGCGGTTATCGGCGGGATTCGCGGCGTTTTTTGATTGACGGGTTGCGGGAGATTGAAAGAGCCGCTTTATGCGGAATAAGATTATTAGAATTTTTCGCGATAGAGTCAAAGATTGAGCGTATTCGAAAAATTGTCGGTTGTAATAATGTAACGATAAATACGGTATCGGAATTATTGATCCAAAAAATCGCGTTCGGCAATCGCAATGACGGAATAGTAGCGGTTGCAGAGACGCCGATAAATTCGTTTGGTCTTAATGACGAATTTCCGAAGAGATATAATTTAGCGGCTAATTTTAAGGTTGATTCTAATGACAAATTGCGCGATGAGTTTGTAGAATTAGTCGAAGTTCCGTTGTTTATCGTGCTTGAAAGGATTGAGAAACCGGGCAACATTGGCGCGATTTTTCGCAGTGCGGACGGCGCGGGCGTAAGAGGAATAATTCTTGCCGACCAATTAACAGATTTATACAATCCGAATGCGATTCGTGCGAGTCTTGGGACGTTGTTTAGTATTCCGGTTGTCGAGACGACTGGAGCGTTGGCGAGAGAGTGGTTATTGAGAAAAAATATTAAACTTGCGGTTGCGAAATGCGGCGGCGATTTTTCGTACACAAAATACAATTTCTGTCAACCGACTGCAATCGTATTAGGAAGCGAATCGGACGGATTGACGGAAATCTGGAATGGTCAAGATATAACATCGATAACAATTCCGATGAATGGAATTGCAGACAGTCTCAATGTTTCGACAGCCGCCGCAATTTTACTCTATGAAGCAAAACGTCAAATAAGAAAAAAAGAGGAAAAATTGTGAGCGAAGATGAATCAATCGAGCAAATTCAAATTGAATCTATTGGGTCGGGCGTTGGGTCGAGTAAGCCTTTATTATTTTTTACTGACAGTAGTATTCAAGCGGGTTTTCCGTCGTCTGTTGACAATACGACGGCGGTAGGAATTGACTTAATGCAATTACTCGCGCCGAATCCTCCGGCAACGTTTTTTATTCGCGTTGTCGGCAATTCGATGATAAACGCCGGAATTTTTGCGGACGATTTACTAATCGTTGATCGAAGTTTAACGCCGTCAAATAACGATGTCGTTGTTGCAATTGTCGATGGAGAATTTACGGTAAAAAGATTAGTAATAAAAAACAACCAATACGAATTAAAAGCAGAAAATCCTGAATTTAAACCAATTAAATTTAAAGAAACTTCAGAGTTAAATATCTGGGGAGTCGTAAAAAAAGTAATCCATTTTGTGTAAAACAAGTAAACGGGCATAGTTTTTTGTTGAGACTTAAAATTGTTCTTGAAAGAAAAAAAACGAAATGTATTTTTTTGTAACCGTGAACGGGTTTTAAATATTATAACTCATGTTACGCACTTGTTGCCCCAGATCAGGTAGGCGACCTTTCGCCGAAAGGTCGCGTTGGCGTTAGCCGACGGTAAATCTGAATTGATTTTAATTATTGTCGAATCCATTTTATCGTTGCCTTCGGCAACGCGACCTTTCGGCGAAAGGTTGCGAACCTACGGTCGCCTACCAGATCTGTGATCAACCTGATCAATAAACGCCTACTGACGGACAAATACTGAGTAACATGAGTTATTAGTTGTATTAGTGTTTTTTGGGGGGACATTGGGGACGCAGGGGACAATGGGGACAAAGGGGACATTCTTGTTTTAAATCTGGGATTAAAGACTCAAGGGAATAAAAATTTTTAACTTTTTAGTGTGTTTCCTTTGTCCTCTTAAATAAAATAACAAAATAACTCATGTTACGCACTTGCTGCGAGTTCTATTTTTTGTATTCTTTATCGGCGGTCTGATTCGTTTTTGTAGCCGTCATAGTCAGATGATTTATTACCCGGATTAGGGGCAAACCAGTTTTTTATATTAAAACGCTCTCTAAAC
>JAITAZ010000068.1 GCA_031283825.1 Planctomycetaceae bacterium
TGTTGAGTCGTTAATCATGGTTTTTAAATTAGTGTGTCCCCAGTGTCCCCTGATCGGTTTTGTCTCCAATGTCCCCCCAAAAAATAATATGGTTTTTAAAAAAAACGTGAACGGTTACATTGGTTTTTTATTGAAAGTTTAAAATGTTTCTTGAAAACGAATACAAAACATACACTTCGCTGAAAGCTTACAAGGCGGCTACGGCTTCTTGTTCTACTGGGGGCGGAAGGAATCCCATTAGTGAACGGCATCGCGATGGTTGTTGTAATTTCTCTACAGCTTTTGCTTCGATCTGTCTAACACGTTCTCTCGTTACTTTGAATATTTTTCCTACTTCCTCCAACGTATAAGAATATCCGTTTTCTAAACCGAATCTTAATTTTATGATTTCTCTTTCTCTTGGCGTTAGCGATTTTAATATTTTGCTTATTTCTTTTCTCAACAACTCATTCGACGCGGAATGTTCCGGTTTGTCGAAACTTTTGTCGGCTACAAATTCGCCAAAACAATTTTCTTCGCTCTCTCCAATGGGCAACTCTAGACTAATCGGATTCGTTCCCATTTGCGTTATTCTATAGACGTCGTCAACGGTCATTCCGACGGCGTCCGCTACGTCTTGCGGACACGGCTCATGTCCAGACGCCTGATAAAGCGAACGCGTCGTCATCCGAATTTTCGATAACGCGTCTATCATGTGAACCGGAATTCTAATCGTTCTCGCTTGCTCTGCAATTGAACGAGTTATCGCCTGTCGAATCCACCAAGTTGCATAAGTTGAAAACTTAAATCCGCGTCGATGCTCAAATTTGTCAACGGCTCTCATTAGTCCGGTGTTGCCCTCTTGAATTAAATCGAGAAAATTTATTCCGCGATTACGATATTTCTTCGCCACCGAAACAACCAATCTTAAATTACTACGCGAAAATTCACACTTCGCGCTCTCGTATTCGCCCAAAAAATGACGCATTAACTCGCAGCGATTACGCAAACTTCGCGGACTCTCTTGAGTCGTTATAATCAAATTACGAAGCTCGTTTTTAAGCGTTTTTTTACGTTCAGACGTTAAATTTAATTTCTTATCGTTTAGCATTCGTTTAATTTCGTCCATTCGTTCCGACATTGATTCGAGCTGTTTCATAAGCGCGTGAACTTTGCGCGTTTTCAGACTTAATTCCTCAACGAGAGTCAATGCTTTTTGTCGTTGCCGGATGAATTTTTTGCGGACTTCTGCTTTTTCTAATTCTAAAACGCTTTTGCTGACCAACTGCCTAAACTCGCCGGACATCTGTTGAAGAATCGGCGCGAGCGTTTGTAAGTTGTGCGGCATTCGTCTTTGAACTTGCTCTTTCGACAGCCGCTCTGTCAACGACGTTTTTATTGTGCGTTCAAACGCTAACTCGCCGTGATACACTTTCGTCAACGCCTCAAACGCCGACTGCAAACCAAACGGAGAACCCAACACAACACGGCGAAACGCACGACGTCCATTTTCTATTCGTTTCGCTAGAACAACTTCCTCTTCTCTGGTGAGCAGCGGAATATTAGCCATTTGCGAGAGATAAAGTCTGATAGGATCGCTTGTCCATTTATCTTGTTCCGGCGGTAGAAGCGATAAAGAGTTTTCATCCGCATCGATGTTGTTGTCCAGACTTAAATCAGAATTATCGTCGTCGATTTCGATTTCGTTTTTTGACGCGTTTTCTTTATTGGATTCGTCTTTGCCTGAGTTGCTAAACATTTTCGTTACAAAAATTGCCCCCGCCGACGACTTGACGTTGTCCGAGATTTTATTCTCTTCCATTGATAAATTATCATCGTCGTAATCATCGTCGTCGAGTTCTGTTTCTAGGTCGGCGATATCTAATTTACTTGTTGCAATTCGGGCGAAAAATTCATCTTCTTCGTCGTTTTTTTGTCGGTTGCGTTCAGCGTCTAGACCGTCGAGGATGTCAACCGCGCGAAATACTTCATTTAAGTCTTCTTCGTTAATATGATTAACAGCTTCGTCGAAATCTGAACGATTAACGGTATTGTTATTCGTATTTTCATTTTTCAAATTACACTCCATTGTTTAATTTCTCCTTTTTAAACTTTTCTTGCGGGATTTTAATCGTCTTGTTCTACGCCTAAATTTAAGGTCGATTTACGAATCGAAGTTCGACAAAATCACAATCGCAATTGGATAAACACGGACGGCTCAACATTGAAATTTATATCGCACCAACAGCCAACCATAGCCGCCGAAGCAATAAAACGCAAACAAAAACTCGAAGCTCCGTCCTAAAGACTTCGATGTTTTATGTTGTTTCTTAAAAAATTTGTACTCTTTTAACGCCGGATAATCTACGGAAAATACAAAATATTTATTGCAATAAATCTGGCGGAATATTTGTTTTGTCCATTTTTTATTCGCGATTATTCGTATTTAAAAATTTAATTCCCAGTTTCGTATCTTGATTTTTTTTCTTCTTGTAATTTTCTCAGCGACTCTTGCATTTGCAGTAATTTTTGTTTTTTTTCTTCGTTATTTAGCGAGTTATTTCGTAGTTGATTTACGTTGTCGATTTGATTTTTTTCTGTGTCTCTGCGATCAAATCCTTCGATTATTTCTTGAATTAGTCTTGATCTTGTTGCGGGGTCGATTTTTTTTTCGGGCGTGATTACTCTAGTAGTTTCGTCGGAGGTTGGCGTTGTTTCTTGTTGATTTTTGTTTGAGATAATTAGTTGTGAAATTTGGTCTGACAATAATTTTTGTTCTCCTGATTCAGCAGCGTCGTCGAGGTAGCTTTTCATTCTTGGGTCGTCGAACATTACGATTAGATTTGCGAAAGTTACTAATTTATCTTTTTCGATTAGCTCGTTGCATTTTTTATAAATTTCGATAGTAACCGGCGATCTGCATCTTTCTATTGGCGCGAATTCCCAAAATTCGTAAAAAGCCGTTTCATCTACTAGCCATAATTCGATCATTTCTCTTTCGAGCGAATCCGGCAAAAAGTCCGGCGAGTTCCAATCTCCGATTTCGGATGATTCAACATTCGCGGCGATTTGATTGTCGTTTGAGTCGGTAGAATCTTTTGCCGATTTATTTTCGGATTGATTATAAATTCGTTTATTTGTCTGTTGTTTTTTTTCTTGTAATCTGTTCCAAACTAATCTTTCTGAAACGCGAAATCGATGCGACAAATTCTGGACGGTTTTTTCGATTCTAATTCTTACGGGGTTATCAGGGGCGGCGTTATTGGTTGGAGTTTTGGCGATTAATTCGATAATTGCGTCGAGTGATTTTGTTGCGCCGTTTATATCGTTTTGTAGATCGATTCCGTTTGTGAAAGTTCTAAAGGCATGTTCTAGCACGTCGATTGCGTCTGATTTAAGTAATTTTTCAAATTTTTCTGCGCCGTGTTTGAGTAAAAATTCGCATGGGTCATTTCCGTCCGGCAGCGTTAGGATTGACAAATCGACTCCTTGTGCGACAAAAAATTCCATAACTTGTTCAGCTCTTTTTCGACCTGCTTCATCTCCGTCGAGTACGAGAATCATTTTGTCGGCGTAGCGTTTTAAAATTTTGATATGTTCGACTCCGAGTGCTGTTCCTAAAACTGCTACGGAATCTTCGAATCCGAATTTATGAGCGATAATGCAATCGGTGTAACCTTCTGTTATTATTGCCCGTTTTGTTTCTTTCATTTTTTGACGGGCGGCGTCGAGACCGTACAGGGTGCGATGTTTTGAAAACAGCGGCGTATCGGGCGAGTTAATATATTTTGCCGGACTTTCAAGCGGACTATTGGGAATAACGCGTCCTCCGAAAGCGATTGTGCGGTTTTGCGTATCGCGGATTGGGAAAATTAGTCGTCCGCGAAATCGGTCAAAGTATCTGGGCGGATTTTGTGGATTGTAAATGTCGGATTGCGGATTTTGTAAATCTGTCGAGTTTTGTGATTTATTTTGATTGATCAAGTTTCCGACTATTTCGAGGATTTGTAATTTTTCGGGAACTGATTTAACTTTATTGATTAACCAATTTGTTTCGAGCGGCGCGAATCCGATTTGAAATTTTTTAATACATGCGGAATCGATTCCGCGCTCGGCTAGATAAATTCGGGCGATTTCGGAATCTTTATTATTTTTTAATTCGTGATGATAAATTTTTGTCAACCAATCAGCGGCGGCGAAGAGTCGTTTGCGGTTTAGTTCGACAATTTCGCCGGACGAGGATGGATTGGTTGATGACGATTCGTTGGGAGTTGATTTGATTAAAATCTGTCGATGTGTTTTTTGCGGAAGTGAAATACCTGATTTTTCAGCGAGTATTTCGAGCGCGTCCATGAATCCGACGTTTTCAATTTTCATTATGAAGGAGAAAATATCTCCTCCGATATTGCAAACCCAGCATTTGAATGTTTGTCGTTCTGGATTTACTTGTAGGCTGGGTTTTGAGTCGTCGTGCCATGGGCATCTTCCGACATAATTTCGACCTGATCGTCGTAGAGGAACGTATTGTTCTACTAGCGGGACGATATCGATTGCGTCGCGTATTCGTTCTTTGATTTGGGTGAGATCGTCGGAATAGTTTTTTGACACTTTGGATTCGCGGGCGGTTGACGCCATACGCAATGTAAGCTGTTTGTTTTAAAATTTACGCCAGTTTTACGGGGCGGGTTTTACTATTTCAAAATATACAACAACGCCAGTTTCGGGAGTGTACCAAATTTCAAAATTTCAGTCAAGACGAATTTTTAAAGAATCAGAAGGCGGAGTAGTTGTGAGAGTCGTAGTAGTTGTATTAGTTGTAACAGTTGTATTAGTAATTGTTTGCTTTTGAGTTTTTAATATCAGATTTTAAATGAGAAATCCTTATTGTCTCTACAGTCCCTTTTATCCCTACAATCTTTTTTTTAAACTGTTATAAAATTTTTAACTTTCAACTTGAAATCTTTCAATTATGCGGTAGAATTTGAAACGCCTAAAAGAAAGGAGGTAATAATTCAATGTCGATTTTATCCATTAATTCAATTTCGAGTAATAGTATGCAGGCGACTCAGCAAGTTCAACGAACTCAAGCGTCGCTTGTTAATACTTTGACTCAGCTTTCTACTGGACTCCGCATTAATTCAGCGAAAGACGATCCTGCTGGTCTTATTGCTCAGGAGCTTTTACGTGCGGACATTTCGGCATCTAATGCAGCGATTAAGAATACTCAGATGGCGTCGGCGATGCTCAAAGTTGCGGAGAGTAGTCTTAATGAGATAAGTACGCTGTTGACGGATGCGAAAGGGCTTGCGGTTGAATCTGCCAATTCTGGCGTTATGTCTGCGGAGATGATTTCGGCGAATCAGATGCAGGTTAATCAGATATTAAATTCTGTTAATCGAATTGCGCAAGGTACAAATTGGTTGGGTAAGCCGTTACTGGATGGTTCGATATCTGCTGAAAACGGCGGCGCGACGTTTCAACTTGGGACTCAAGTTGTGTCGAGTCAGCAAGCTAATGAGTCTATAGAGAGTATGCTTGTAAGTAATATTGGCGATCAAAGCGGCAAGTTGAATGAGCTTTCGAGTGGCGGTGATGCTGAGCTTGCTATAAATCCTGCGCTTGCTTCGAAAATTATAGACGCTGCAATTTTGCAAGTAGCAACCAAGCGTGGAGAGTTAGGAACGACTCAAAAATATACGTTAGATTCAAATTTAACGATGCTTGAAAATTCTGTAGTTCAGTTAACCGGCGTATTATCTCAAATTAGCGATACCGATTTTGCGGTAGCGGCTTCGGAGCTTGCAAGAAATCAAATTCTAATGAATACAGGAATAAAGTCGTTAGGAATAATAAACCAAACCCCGCAACTCGCAGCAAGTTTAATTAAAGCGTAAGCAAGGAAAAAATGTATTGGTTTCTAAAACCAAAGATAATTTGTAACCGTTCACGCACAAGAGAAAAATTTCCTAAGCCCTGAAAGCTCGCCTACCTGATCGGGGGCAACAAGTGCGTAACATGAGTTACTAAATAATAATAAATTTTTATTTTTTTCTCTTGAGTCTCTAATCCCAAATTTCAATCAAGTGCGTCCCCAACGTCCCCAATGTCCCCTAAGTCCTCCCAAAAAATTATCTTTGGCTTTTTTAAAAAACCGTGAACGGTTACTCTACTTGAAAAAAACTCCCTATTTCTTACTGCTTTAAAGTATATTATTGATTGATTAGCATTCTTTTTGTTCTTATTAATTCTCCGGCGGACGGTGGGCGTAGAGTTCTTTGGGATAATGCTCTAATTAAATATTCTTCTGTTTCTAGCGCATCAGGTTCGTAAACGACGCCGTCTCGACTAATCTGATTTATCAACGCAACTATTCTCTCAAGATACGCCGACGGAATAACAATATCAGAAATAAACGACCAACTTGCCGTACTCTGTGATGTATTTTGACAATATTTTGTTTGTAATTTTTCGTCGCATTCGCCTTTGCACGCGAAATATACTTTTGTGATTATATCTGGCGTTTGTTGATCGGCGTTACGTAATCTCAACCGCACGACTACGCCTTGATTGTCGCTGGTATAAAGAGTTTCGAGCAAATCTTTTTTGCAATGTTCGCAGCAAATCGGTAAATATTTTTCCTGATAAATATGAATCGCCTGTCTTCCTAACGCATAATTCGGAAAATATCGCGATGAAATCAAATCGAAACCGGGAGTTATAAGATAAGATTCAATAAATTTTGAATCGATTATTTTATAATCTTTAACATTACCTTTTGCCTTCAACGATTCTAAATACAACAAAAGTCCCGAAGACGCCGACGTAGAGTAAAAGCCGATAAAGCCGTCAACTTTATTTCTAATTATTCTTTCAATCGCTTCCGATTCCTCCGACTCTTTGACTGCAAGACGTGTCGATGATTTATGTCGACAACACACGAGCCACTTAAACGGAACCCAATTAAACTTACCTGACGTCTGTTCCGAAACGCAAAATTCATAGCTATCGTCAGACAACTTTAGCAATGGAGAATCAATATTAAATCCAAGATTACGCATAAAATCTTGAGCGAATTGTCCCCACAAATCGCTTTCAGTTGGGATTTCATTAAAGTCAATATTCATAATTTTAATTTGTTGTAAATTGTTAAATTTGAACTGGAATATAAGACTCGCACAATGAATTTCGGCGGCTTAAAAGCTATTCATTAAAAATTTACTTTCCGAATGGGAGTCGGCGGCGATAGCTGAAAAATCGAGTGCGAGTAGTTTAAAATTTACCGAAAATGTTTTTTGTTAGTAGGTGATAATCGTTATCATTGTCGTTGATTCGAGGCGAGTTGTCCAGATACGGGACGAAACAAAAAAATTCGCGATTATCGATCAGATAGACGACCTTATCAATTACCGCCTACTGACGGACAACTACTGCGTAACATGAGGCAACAGCGGTGGACTGAAAAAACTGGACAGGAGAATAAGGTATATATTTTTTTGGATTGAAAAGAATTTTTGAGGTCTATTATGGTTAAAAAGCGAGTTAATTATAGTTCGTCGTTTAAGTCGAAGGTTGCTCTTGCGGCGTTTAAGCAGGACAAGACTATTAGTCAGTTATCGAGTCATTTCAAGGTTCATCCGACGATTATATCCAAGTGGAAGTCTCAGTTGCTTGAGCGGGTTGACGAGATATTTATTGATGGTCGCAAGAGCAAGAAGAGCGACGAACCAGATACGGATCAACTTTATCAGCAGATAGGTCAACTTAAAGTTGAGCTAGACTGGCTTAAAAAAAAATCTGCATTGTTCGGTTGAAGTCAAACGCAGTATGATCGA